>JAGARL010000162.1 GCA_017622255.1 Methanocorpusculum sp. | reverse complement strand
TGTCTCATTTATCTTGTCCGCGCTCAAAACTAGAAAATGCTTAAAGAATTTATATAGAAACCCGTGCAATAGTATTCACTGAATGCGTCTCCGGACAATCCGTCTCATCATCCTAATCATCGGTCTGTTTGCATTACTTTTTGTCGTCCCCAATCTCTATTATCCGACAGCAGAAGTTCGCATCATCTCAGAAGATCCAAATCATCTCTCTGCTGAATCCGCCAATGCAGATATTGCAGTCCAAATCTCCCTGCCGTACGTTCTCGCGCATATCCTGCAAACCTTCAACATAAGTCAACCGCCTCTCTGGCTGTTCCAAATATCCTGGACGCTTCTTGGAATAATCACCACTCTATTCGGTCTTCTTACCTCCGGCTGTATCCTCCTCCTCTACACACGGAAAAAACTCTCTGAAAATCCGGACAGTCGGCATATGAAAATTCTCTCTTACCTCACCGACAATCCCGGAGCACAGCAAAAAGACATCATACAGGCAACCGGTTATTCCCGCGGCTCAGTATCTCACCATCTCAGACGGTTAATGCAGGGAGTAAAAATCTGCCAAATCAAAAGTGATGCCGTCCGCTACTATCCAATCGGGAACGTTACTGTAGAACTGCATCAAAGCATGTGGCGGCTCCTGGAAAATGAAAAGAGAAAACGCATCTTCCAAACCATACTGCACCATCCGGGAATATCACAAAAACATATCGCAGAAGAGATACAGATTCCGGTAACCACCCTTCGCTGGCATCTGGAAAAAATGCAGAAAGGAAACCTCATCCTTGTTGATGAAAATCAGCAGAGAACAAGCTACTCGGTAAACCCCTCGCTTCACCTGCTAGAGTATGCTCAATATCTTTAAGAGATTCTCAGACGGATTATCAACCATGACCAGAACACTGCCCCTCATCCTTTTGGGAATCCTCCTCTTTGCCGCATCTGCCGCCGGCGTATCTGCAGAAGACAGCCTCGGCGAACAGCTTTTGACCTCTCCCGAAGAGCATGACCGGATTGTCAAAGCATACCTCTCCGAAAATCCTGCACCGAAACCTGGTGTGTACTTCTCTGGAGAACACCTTAAAGTGACCGTCTCTGAAAACGGAATGCTCTCAATAGTCTCTGTTCAGACCCGCGAAAACACCGAGACCGATACGATGCACTTCATCCCCCAAGTCTTCTACACCCTTGGTCTCCATGAAGTAACTGACATCTACACCGTAACCAGAACAGACTACACCCCGCAGGGAGACGTTGAAATCAAACTCTCTCTATCCGGATGGTTCGAGACAGGTCCGCTTCTTCCAAGAAAAGCTCACTTTATCAACTTCAGACCGGAACATATTGCAGACGACTTTACCCTTGTTACCATGACCGGCGGGGAATCTCCCACTGCAAAAATCTCCGGCACACTCTATGTGGAGAACAAGGGAGTACTTACCGCTTACAACCTCCTTGCTGCATGGACTGGAAAACTTCGCTTCATCGACACCGTCAGTTACCCGCAGATTACTCCGACCGAAGGTGAAACCGGTATATTCTGGATACTCTCCGAAGATGACGACAGACAGATTTCTGCAGAAATGTCCGTATGGTTCTCCTTTGACGGAAAAACCGCGCCGAAAGCACATGTCACCGACATCCGCGGCATCTCGCATCAGGGAAACTACCTCTGTACTGCAGAATACCTCATAGAAGAGGATGCCGTAAACGGGCAGACACAGGTCACGGGTTTTGTAACTGCACGCAACGTCCATAACTCAGAAGATGCCGTTCAGTACATCCTCAAAGCATACTGTACAAAGTACGGGGACCGGGACAGCAGTACAGAAAAACGCACACTTTAACTCTCCTTTTTTACTTCAACAAAAACCCTTATAACCTCTTCAAACACAAAACACTCTCCTATTTTGCCTCGAAATGAACCTATTTAATTCCTCGAAACATTATATCAATCATGAAACCTACAACCGCACTTCTTGCAGCAGTCTGCGTCATCTTCCTTGTATTCGGCGCAGGCTGTATCAGTTTCAGCCAGCCGGACCCAAACGGCACCGTATGGAAACTCGAAAGCATCGGCCAAAACAACGACGCACCGAACGGAATCATCACTCTCTCCTTCAGCAACGGCGTTGCATCCGGCTCCTCCGGAGTCAACACCTATGCAGGAACCTACACCGCATCAACCGGTGACGGCAAACTCACCTTCAGCGGCATTGCCTCAACCAAAATGACCGGTCCTTCCGGACTCATGGCACAGGAAAACGCATACCTCGCTGACCTTGGTGAAGTCGCATCCTATGCAATCTCCGCAAACACCCTCATCCTCAAAGACAACGCCGGCAAAACCCTCTTAACCTTCACCAACCCGCTCGAAGGAACCGCATGGAAACTCATCTCCTACACCCCGGCAGGCAAAACCGCACAGCTCAATGCCGCAGGACTTGTAACCCTGATGTTTGAACCAAACGGTGACCTTTCCGGAAGCACCGGAATCAACACCTACGAAGCAACCTGGAAAATGAGCGGTAAAACCCTCGATATCAGCCAGCCGGCAATCACCAAAATGGTCGGCCCGCAGTTCATGGAAGACCAGGAATCCGACTACCTCTCCCTCATGGGAAGCGTTGCAGGATTCACCCTCTCCGCAGGACAGCTTGACCTCATCAACGCCGCAGGCGTTCCAATCATGAGCTTCGAACCAATCCTCCCAGGAACTTCCTGGCAGCTTATGGAAATCAACGGTGAAGACATCCAGACCGATATCCAGACTACCTTAACCTTCAACGAAGACGGCACCGTCTCCGGTCAGGGTCCGGTCAACAGATACGCAGGTGTCTGGCACCTTGCAGGCACTAACGGCCTCACCTTCAGCAACGTCGCAGCAACCATGCTCATCAGCTCCGACAGCTTCGCCGTCGCAACCGAACAGCAGTTCTTCGGCATCCTCAACAACATCATCAACTATGCAGTAACCGACAACAGCTTAACCCTCACTGACAACTCCGGCGACACCTTAGAGTTTGCTCCGGTTTACCAGAACGTCCTTGGAAGCACCGCATGGCAGCTTGCTGACAACTCCGCTGTCACTCTCAGCTTCTCTCCTGACGCATCCCAGATCTTCGGCCAGGGCCCGGTAAACACCTTCTCTGCCGCAGTCACCTACAACCAGTACGGGCAAGTCTCTATCTCCAACTTCATCTCCACCAGAATGGGCGGAACCGAAGCACAGATGACCGCTGAACAGGCATTCTTCGAAGTCATCGAAGAACTCGAAACCATCTCCTTTGGAAGCGGTCAGCTCATCTTATCCGACGGCGTTGACTACCTCTACTTCAACCCGCAGATGAACTAAACAGGGATTACCCCTGTTTTTTGCGCTGCAGAAAAATCTCTCTTCTTTTGCATTTTTAAAACCTCCAAAAACTGCGTATTTTTCAAAAATAATCAATTAATATCTGCAAAAATTTTCGCAGTCAAAGCCAGCTTTATAATATCAGAAGCCCTACTATATGGTATGAAAGGCGCAGGCAAAATATTCCTGGCACTTGCCCTCGTATTAGTCGGGGCAGTTATTTGTGCAGGCTGCATCAGCACCGGTACATCTTCCGAGCAGTCCCTTGAGGGAAGCTGGACTCTGAACAGCGACGAGACCATCTTTATCACCTTCAACAAAGACGGCAGCGTCTCCGGTCAGGCTCCGGTAAACGGATTCGGTGGAAGCTACATCGTTGACGGCAACTCTCTTACCTTCGGCGAAGACTTCATCCAG
>JAGARL010000161.1 GCA_017622255.1 Methanocorpusculum sp. | reverse complement strand
GAGCAAGCGATGCGCTATTACTATACAAAAAATACCGTCTATGTCAGAGGAAAGTTCCGTGCCGTCAGTACCGGCGTTGACGGCGGACTCCGTGAGGTCTCCACCCTGCTGAACCACACCGTACCGGAGGATTTTGACCATGATGACCCGCTTTCCTACATCCAGGGACTGCTTGCAAAACGCGGATACGAAAACGACGCATTCGGCCTGCTGACGGCGGTCTGGATGCAGAACCTCTGTGTTCTGCAGTATGACTACATCACCGTCTTTGTCACCGCAGGCGTCACCAACCCGAACCCGGACCCGACAAAACCCCATACCATCAATATCATTGTCGTCTCCGGAGAAGGAATGTCTGATGCCGCCCTTCTGGAAACGATTATCACTGCAACGGAGGCAAAAGCGCATGCTCTGCGGCTTCTCGGCCGTGACTTTACCGGAACCACCTCGGATGCAGTAATCGCCGCATCCGAAGGAGATACGGTTCACACCTATGCAGGAACGTTTACCGAGCCGGGAAAACGCATCTATGCAGCAGTTCTCCACGGGGTTATGGAGGCGGTCAAACGCCATGAGGGAACAGTTTCCCGCGGACGTCCCTCATACTTTATCTACTCCCGGTTTTCGGAAGCGGGCTGGTTTGAGTGGCAGAAGGAAGGATGCCCCTACTATCCATGCCACTTTGAGGGACAGTCCTGCGACTTCTGCTACTGTCCGTTCTACCCCTGCGGGGATGAAACACTTGGCGAATGGATTGACAGTACAACGCTTGGCGGCAAAGTCTTTGCCTGCACGAACTGTCAGCTCCTCCATGAGCCGAAGCGGGCACGGTATCTGAAAGAACACCCTGACGCATCATTTGAAGAGGTACGCGACTATGTCTGACCATGCAATTGTAAAAATACCGGCACTCCGCTACAAAGGCGGCGAGGTCGAGGAAATCACCGAACCGGTGGTTATCGAAGAAAAGATTACGCTCTACTTAAACGGGAAAAAATACCTGACCATGGTTGCAACAAACGACTCCTTAACTGAGCTTGGCGCAGGATTCTTTGTTGCGGCAGGAATTGCGAAGCGGATTTTAACCGTGGCTGTGGAAGGAACGGATGTGTTTGTGGAAGCGGACAATGTCGCCTGTGTTGAAGGGGCGCTTACCTCCTCCGGCGGATTTGAAGCAGGAAGGAAGGCTGTTGTCTTAGCAGAGAATGCCCGGATTTCCCCGGACGAGATTTTTGCCATCCGCGAAGCCTTAAACGGCGATGCGTGGGGTGAGACCGGCGGCCTGCACTGCACGGTTCTCTACCACAACCACCGGCAGGCGGCGGTATTCTCTGACATCGGCCGCCACAACACCGTGGACAAAGCAATCGGCTACATGACGCTCCACGGCCTCAACCCGGCAGAATGCGTCATCGGCTGTACCGGACGCCAGCCGGTCGGCATGGTCTCCAAAGCGGCAAACGCCGGAATCCCCATTATTGTCTCCCGTGCCGCATCCACCTCCGCCGGAATTGCCGCGGCAGAAGAGTGCGGAGTGACGCTTATCTGCTTTACCCGGGACAGACGCTTTACCGTCTATGCCCATCCGGAACGGATTGACGGTCTGAAAAAAGAATAAACTATTTTTTTACGGGCACTCGCGTTCCGTACCCCATACGGTAAACGAGAGCACCGTTCCTTCCGGCGTATCAACGCCGAGAGGGACTTTACAGGAACTGCCGTCTTCTGTAATTGCCGCACGGAACACATGGTCCCAGGTCTCGCCCAGCTGAACCGAGCGTTCCTCATACACCTTTCCTGCAAGTTCCCGCGTCAGATACACGCCGTGCTCTGTATCCTCAATGAGGGCAAGAGTTGTATAGCGCAGGAGATACCAGCGTAATTCACTAAGGAGCGAAAGTGCACTCGATACAGTAGAAACCGTCACGCGGACACCGTACTTCATATCCTCCGGACGGTAAAAACGAAGAATGTGACGGCTCGTCTCCGAGTCCGTCAATGTCTGGAAGAGATTCACTCCCGGTTTTGCAATACAGACAACCTGCATTTTAGAGATACATCACATCACGCCAGGACTCATCTTTCTCTGCCTGACGGACTTTACGGATTGCTGCAAGGAAATCCTCAGCAGTAATCTTTTCATTGTCATGTCTGATAGCAAGCATACCGGCTTCGCGGCAGATTGCCTCAATCTCTGCGCCGGTTAATCCGTCGCTTAAGTTCACCAGCTCTTTGTAGTTGATGTTGTCGAGAGCACCTGCTGCCTCCATCTTTCTGGTATGGACGCGGAAAATCTGCATACGGGCATCTGCATCCGGTGCGGGGATTTTGATTAAGCGGTCAAATCTTCCCGGACGAAGCAGTGCGGCATCGAGCATGTCCGGACGGTTGGTTGCCGCGATAATTCTAATATTTCCGCGGTTGTTGAATCCGTCCATCTCTGCTAACAGCTGCATTAAGGTTCTCTGCACCTCGGCAGAACCAGACGTTCCGTCATTGGTTCGCATACTGCCGACTGCGTCAATCTCATCAATGAAAACAACAACGCCGCTGTTTTCCTCAGCAAGTTCACGCGCCATGCTGAACAGGTCGCGGACAAGCTGTGCACCTTCACCGATATATTTGTGCACAAGCTCAGATCCGGCAAGTCTGAGGAACGGGACGCCGGCATTGTGGGCAACCGCTTTTGCAATTAAGGTCTTGCCGGTTCCCGGCGGACCGTAGAGAAGCACTCCCTTCGGCGGCACAACACCGAACTTCTCGAATGCGGCAGGTTTGGTAAGCGGATACTCAACTGCCTCTCTGACCTCGACAATTTCATTCTTGAGACCGCCAATATCATTAAATGAGGTCTCCGGCTTTTCCTCCAGCTCCATGACCTTGACGCGGACATCCACAGAGTCGCCCATAATCTTCACAATAGAGAGCGTGTTATTTACCGCAACTTTGGTTCCGCTCTTGATGCGGTCATAGACGGTAGCGGTTGTCTGGGTGACATATTCCTGATTATTTCCCATCTGGCGGAGATAGACTTCGTTATTGGCAAGTTTTTCGAGGACGACTGCCACGAAGAGGGGGAGACGCTTCAGCTGGTTGTTTTCCTTCTTCAGCTGGGTATTATCCATGCGGAGTTTGTTATTTTCAACGCGGAGCGTATCGTTCTCCTTGCGTTCTGCACGGATAATTTTCTGCAGGGTTTCGGTTTCACGCCTGAGATACTGGAGCTCATCCCTCTCATTTGTGATGTCCGGATTAACCCCGTCGACACAGGGTGCATCCGGCTCTATATTTCCGGTCATGCAGTAATATTTGCTGTTATAGTTTAATTACTCCACGATTCAGGTACAATAAAATTCGTCCTATCTGTAGAGCGAAAAGAGAAGTAGAGAGAAGAGTTCTTAGTCTCCCAGTACTTTTTTCAGGAACTGTCCGGTATAACTCTTCTTTACTTTGGCAACCTCTTCCGGCGTTCCTTTTGCGATAATCTTCCCGCCGGCATTTCCGCCTTCCGGTCCTAAGTCGATGATGTAGTCGGCAGACTTGATAACATCCAGGTTATGTTCGATAACAATTACCGTATTGCCTTTCTCGACCAGGCTGTCAAGCACACCGATTAACTTCTTCACATCATGGAAGTGCAGACCGGTTGTCGGCTCATCTAAGATATAGACCGTCTTTCCGCCGGAACGTTTGGCAAGTTCACGGGTAAGTTTGATTCTC
This sequence comes from Methanocorpusculum sp., assembly GCA_017622255.1. Taxonomy (GTDB): domain Archaea; phylum Halobacteriota; class Methanomicrobia; order Methanomicrobiales; family Methanocorpusculaceae; genus Methanocorpusculum. The sequence continues at coordinate 1,904 of JAGARL010000161.1, read as the reverse complement.
TGTGCTTCTCCGCCGGATAAGGTGGTGGAGCTCTGGCCGAGTTTGATGTATCCGAGACCGACATCAGCTAAGGTCTGGAGTTTGGCACGGATTCCCGGTCTGTTTTCGAAGAGTTCCAACGCTTCATCCACACTCATGTGGAGGACATCCGCGATGGATTTTCCTTTGTACTTCACTTCCAGCGTCTCGGAGTTGTAGCGTGCTCCCTTACACTCTTCGCACTCCACATACACATCCGGCAGGAAGTTCATCTCAATCTTCATCACGCCGTCGCCGGAGCAGGCTTCACAGCGTCCGCCTTTGACGTTGAAGGAGAAGCGTCCTGGTCCATAGCCGCGAATCTTTGCTTCGGTGGTCTCAGCAAAGACCTTGCGGATGTCGTCAAAGACCTTGGTGTAGGTTGCCGGGTTGGACCGCGGGGTTCTGCCGATCGGCGACTGGTCGATAACAATCACGTTCTCAATCTTGCCGTCGTATGTAAGCGCCTCATGCTTTCCGGGCGTCACCTTTGCCCGATTCAGGTCTTTTCTGAGCGCCTGATAGAGCGTGTCGTAAATCAGCGTGGATTTTCCGGAACCCGAAACGCCGGTGACAACCGTCAGCGTTCCAAACGGAATCTCTGCGGTGACATTCTTGAGGTTGTTTTCCGTACAGCCGGAAATCGTCAGGAACTTGTCAGCCTTGCGGCGGTTCTTTGGAACCGGGATGGTAAGTTCTCCAGATAAGTACTGTCCGGTAAGCGAATCCTTTGCGGCCTCGATTTCTGCAGGGGTTCCGGCGGCTGTTACCTGCCCTCCGTAGATTCCAGCGCCAGGGCCAATGTCGATGACATAATCTGCGGCACGGATGGTATCCTCGTCATGTTCGACCACGACAACGGTGTTTCCCATGTCGCGGAGATGCTGCAGGGTTGCGATAAGCTTCTGGTTATCTCTCTGGTGGAGACCAATCGACGGTTCGTCGAGGATGTATAAGACTCCCATGAGGTTGGAGCCAATCTGGGTTGCCAGACGGATACGCTGTGCTTCTCCGCCGGAAAGCGATCCTGCACTGCGGGAAAGGGTGAGGTAGCCGAGGCCAACTTCCTGCAGGAATTTGAGACGCGAGTCAATCTCGCGGAGAATCAGGCGGGCAATCTCTTCCTCTTTCGGCGGCAGTTCCAGACCGCGGAAGAATGCCAGAGCATCGTCGATGGACATGTCTGTTACATCCGCGATGGACTTTCCGGCAATCTTTACCGCAAGCACCGTGTCCTTCAGCCGTTTTCCTTTACAGGTCGGACACGGCAGAATCCGCATGAATTTTTCGAGTTCCTCTTTGCGGTAGTCAGACTTCGTCTCCCGGTAGAGACGCTCGGTCTGCGGAAGCAGTCCTTCCCAGGTGCCGTTGTAGGCGAACTCCGCGTTCTTGGAGACCTGCTTGAACCGCATCTTTTCCGAGACGCCGTACATTAATCCGTTGTACTGTTCTTCGGTTAAGTCTTTGATTGGCGTCATCAGGGTAAAGCCCAGATGTTTAGCGACGGCATCCAGGAACTGTACGCGGTATCCGTCGAGGAAGTTTTTGTAGACGTTCACCGCGCCGTCTGCGATGGAGAGGTTTTTGTCTGAGATGATTAAGTCCGGGTCGAAGATCATCTGGAAGCCGAGACCGTTACAGGTCGGGCACGCACCAAACGGACTGTTGAAGGAGAACATTCTCGGCTGGAGCTCTTCGAAGGAGAGTCCGCAGATAGGACATGCCAGCCGGGCAGAGTAGACTTTGTCCTTCTCATCCTCCCCGCCGCCGTTTGCATAGACGAGTCCGTCCTCGGCACGGGTGAGAGCGGTTTCTACGGCATCGTTGATGCGGCTTTTGTCTTCCGTATCACAGCGGTCGATGACGATGTCGATGTTGTGCATGAT
>JAGARL010000160.1 GCA_017622255.1 Methanocorpusculum sp. | reverse complement strand
ATTGAGCCGAACGGCAAAACCGTCGTATTCCTCACGATGCCTATTGAAATTGGTGTCTTCCTTGAAACCAAAAACGGAGACCGCACCCTTCTTGATATCGTCTCCTTCTGCAATCCGAAGTTCTCGCTCTACGGTGCCGCTTCCCGCGGAGTAATTACGCGGTATCATGAAAGCGAAGTCTACTCTCTGCCGCCTGCAGTCCGCAACTATCAGGAAGGTCTGCTCCGCTTAGAACTCGAAAACAACACCGACGAGTGGGCAACCGTCAGCCGGGTGGTTCTCTACCAGAAAGGCCTCAACCTCTACTATGATGAATCCAGCGTCTCCGCCTGCGCAAAGATGATTGTCCAGAGCAGTGATGTGGCAGACGTCTTCGGGGTTGACCAGCCGATTCGTGACGGCATGACCGAGTGCGTACAGGTTTTCGAACAGCGGAGAACAACACCCTTCTGCAACATCGAAGGAGCACTGCTGGACGCTACCTTTACTATGGATATGGGGATGAGATAAATGGCAGGAATCCTCGACACCATCATTTTCGCCAACCTAACCGTTGGAAACATTATCCTCTTTGCCGTCTTCCTTGCCGCAACCTTCATCATTGCCCGCATCATCTCATCAGTGCTGCGCAGAACCCTTTCCGGCAAAACCGAAGCAAAGACCATCGACTTAACCGTCAAAGCCTTCCGTACCATAATCTATGTACTTGGTATCATCATCGCCTGTTCGCAACTCAAAATCGACCTCTCCGGTTTGCTTGTTGCCGGCGGAGTTGTCGGAGTGGCTGTCGGTTTTGCAAGTCAAAACACTTTATCGAACCTCGTTGCCGGAATCCTTCTCATGTTCGAACGCCCAATAAATGTCGGTGACAGCATCGTCGTCAACGGAACCGAAGGATACGTAGAAGGTATCGGACTCTTATCCACCCGTGTTCGAACCTACAGCGGTCTCTATGTGAGAATCCCGAACGACTCGCTCTTCACCTCCGAGATTACCAACCTCGTCTCCAATGTTGCCCGTCGGTTTGACTACAACATCAGCATCCGCTACAGCGACGATGCGAAAAAAGCAATCAAAGCCGCAAAGCGGGTCATTGACCAGCACCCGTATGCGCTGAAAAACCCGGCGCCGTCGGTGTATGTGGATGAACTCGGCGCTCATGGAATTGAGCTGAAAGTCAGAATCTGGTCCCCGTCCGGTTTCTGGTGGGATGCCAGGACTGAACTGCTCTGGTCCATCTTCAAGGCACTCCGTCAGGAGGATATTGATGTGCCGTTTGACCAGCTTACCGTCTGGTTCGGGGAAGAGGATGCGGCAAAACTGCAGAGCAGTTTAGCAGAAGGAACGGACATGACCGTTGAAGAAATCTTAGGAAAGAGCGAAAAAGCACCGGAAAACGCAAATCAGGGAAGAGTATAATGGAACAGTTATTCAATGCACTGAAATCCGAGAAGCTGGAAGAACGCCACGCGGCAGTCTCTCTTATGGCAGAGCGTGCCCGGGAAAATCCGGAAGCGGCAAAACAGATCGTTTCTGCCCTGCAGGAGGCTGATATGAACGGCCGCTGGTATTTAGGACGTGCTCTGGTAAAGACCGGGCCTTCTGTAATCCCGCTTCTGACCGCTGAAGCGGAAACCGAAAAGGATGCGGGCATCCTCAAATATTACGGCGCAGTCCTTGCCTCCTTCGGTGAAACCGCTGTCGAGTCGCTTCTCGCACTGTTCGCATCCGAAAATGCCGCAGCACGCGGAATGGCAGGAGCTGCTCTCGAGAAAATTGGCGAACCGGCATTAGAGCCTCTGCTTGCCGCGGCAAACTCTGAGAACCAGACCGTCAAAATCTGTGCCGGCATCGTTTTGATGAAACTTGGAGTGTACAACTACTAATGGCTGAACTTGCGACCTCTCCCCGCTACCGTGCCTATCTGGACTCCTTAACAGCGGAGCTGGACCGCATCATGGAGATTGCCCAGAAAGCCAAAGCCAAAGGGTATGACCCGCGGCCCGAGGTCGAAGTTCCTATCGCCTCGGACCTTGCGGGAAGAGTCGAAGCACTCTTAGGCTACAAAGGCGTTGCTGCGGAAATCCGCCGGCTTGAAGAGGAGATGTCGCGTGAACTTGCGTCCTTAAAAATCTGCGACGCCTTCGTTGCCGGAAAGTTCGGGGAGACGAAACGTGAGGACATCTTAGACCATGCAATCCGAACCTCCATGGCCATTTTGACCGAGGGTGTGGTTGCCGCGCCGACCGAAGGTGTGGGACAGATTTCCGTCCGCAAAAATGACGACGGCACAGACTATCTCTCCATCGCCTATGCAGGTCCTATCCGTTCTGCGGGAGGAACAGCCCAGGCGCTCTCGGTTTTAGTCGGCGACTACATCCGCCGGTTGATGGGCATGGAGCGGTACAAACCCCGCCATGAGGAAATCGAGCGCTACGTCGAGGAGATTAAGCAGTACAATAATATTCAGAGTATGCAGTATCTCCCAAAAGACGACGATATCCGCATGATTATCAAGAACTGCCCGGTCTGTATTGACGGTGAGCCGACTGAGCAGGAGGAGGTTTCGGGATACCGCAACTTAGAGCGTATCGAGACAAATGTTGTCCGCGGCGGTATGTGTCTGGTCGTTGCCGAAGGTATCGGCCTCAAAGCGCCGAAGATTCAGAAAAACGTCGCCAAGATGGAGCTGGACGGCTGGGAATGGCTTGAGGATTTAATCAACGGAGCGGCTCCGGCAACCCCTGCCCCCGAAGAAGAGGAGGAAGAACCGGGCATTCACCCGAAGGATAAGTATATGCGGGATATGCTCGCCGGACGCCCCGCATTTTCGTATCCTATGCGAAAAGGCGGTTTCCGCTTACGGCTTGGACGCGGCAGAAACACAGGCTTTGCTACCTGCGGCTTCAATCCGGCAACGCTTCATATCTTAGGAGACTACCTCGCGGTCGGCACGCAGATGAAGGTCGAGCGTCCCGGAAAGGCGTGCGGTGTCGTGCCGGTAACAACCATCGAAGGTCCGACGGTTCGCTTAAAGTCCGGCGAGGTGCGCCGCGTGGATGATATGAAGGAGGCATTAGCCCTCCTTGCCGCAGACGAGATTGAATACATCTTTGATATCGGCGAAATTTTAATCTCGTTCGGTGAATTCCTCGAAAACAACCATGTCTTAGCTCCCCCCTCCTACTGTGAGGAGTGGTGGATTCAGGAAGGCGGCCCGCGTCATCCGGAAAGCGAGACGGAAGCGCTCCGGTTCGTTGCCGAAGGGGCATACCTGCACCCGGACTACACCTGGTTCTGGGATGACTGTACCGAGGAGCAGTTAGTCACCCTCGCAAACATCGTGGAAGAGACCGGAGTCTTTTCCGGCGGCATTCTCAAAATCCCGGAAAATCCGGCGGCAAAATCCGTCCTTGAAGAGCTTTTGGTCCCGCACACGGTAGAAGACGGCTTCTATGTTATCAGAATCCCGCTTGCCCTGATAGCAGGTCTTGGTCTGTCTCCGGAGCTGAAAAAACTCCCGACCTGGGAGACGCGGCCGGAGTTTACCAACGGACTTGCCATGGCCTCGCATCTGTCTGGCATTAAGATGCGGTCCAAGGCAGGAACCCGTATTGGAGGGCGTATGGGACGTCCGGGCAAATCCGCTCCGCGTAAGATGAAGCCGCCGGTACATGTGCTCTTCCCGGTTGGAAAGAACGGCGGCGTGCGCCGTTCGGTGGATGCGGCGGCAAAAACCTGTGTCAGTGACAACAGCCAGCTTTTCGGCGGCGGTCCTGCCGCAAAGCAGGTGGAAGGTCTGGTCCATCTGGAAACCGGCGAGCGCAAATGCCCGCAGTGCGGAACGGTGACGTTCAAGAGCAAGTGTCCGGACTGCGGAACGCACACGAATGCGGTATACCGCTGTCCGGTGTGCGGTAAAATCGGTGACCCGGGAATGACGGTCTGTCCGGTCTGTAATATGGATTTGGTCTGCCAGAAGGAGAGTATCTTCTCCATGAAAGCGGAGTACGAATCAGCGATTGCCCGCGCCGGCATCACGCATCCGCGGGACATTCCGGAGGTCAAAGGTGTCCAGGGTTTAATCTCCAAAGAACGCGTGGTCGAGCCGCTCGAGAAGGGCATCCTTCGCGCCAAGCACGACATCTACGTCTTCCGCGACGGAACGATTCGCTATGATATGATTGACCTGCCGCTGACGCACTTCAAGCCGAAGGAGATTGCGGTCTCGGTGGAGAAGCTCCGCTCCATTGGCTACACGAAAGACACCTACGGAAATGAACTGACCAGCCCGGAGCAGGTGGTCGAGCTTCTGCCGCAGGATATCATGGTTTCCGAGGACTGCGGAGAGTATCTGGTGCGGGTTTCGCAGTATGTGGATGAGCTGCTGGTAAACCTCTATGAGTTGGAGCCGTTCTATAATGCGGAAAAGCCGGAGGATTTGGTAGGACAGCTGATTATGGGCCTTGCCCCGCACACGTCAGCAGGTGTTCTGGCACGGCTTGTCGGCTTTACGAAGGCGAAGGCAGGTTATGCGCATCCGTATTATCATGCGGCAAAACGCAGAAACTGCGACGGTGATGAGGACTGTGTGATGCTGATGATGGACGGTCTCGTGAACTTCTCGCGGGCGTTCCTGCCGAGCACCCGCGGCGGTACTATGGATGCGCCGCTGGTTCTGACAACCACGCTGAATCCAAAAGAGGTCGATAAGGAAACGCTGAACGTGGATATCATGCCGCGGTATCCGTTGGAGGTGTATGAAGGATGTCTGACCTACACGGCGCCGAAGAATCTGACGAAGTATGTGGATTATGTGGAGGCGCGTGTGGGAACGGAGGGGCAGTTTGAGGGATT
>JAGARL010000159.1 GCA_017622255.1 Methanocorpusculum sp. | reverse complement strand
GACAAGATAAAACAAAGGAATATTCACCCACACCCAAGAGGAAACCTATCAATTTATCACCATACAAAAGAAAAACAAAACTATGTCTATTCAGGTCACCGGAATCACCGGAATCCCTCTTATCAAAACGGGCGACGACATCGCCAAAATCCTCTGTGAAAAGACCGCATTCGAAGACGGCGACATCGTCTGCATCGCATCAACCATCGTCTCGAAAGCAAACGGCTACCTTCGCGCCTTAAAAGACATCGAGCCATCCGAAGATGCCGTGCGCATCTCCGGCCTCACCAAAGAAGACCCGCGCTTCATCCAGGGAATTCTTGACTCCTCCAAAGACATCATCATCGAATACCCCTTCATCTTATCCGAAGTCCCCTGCGGACACGTCGGGGTTAGAGCAGGCGTTGACAACAGCAACGTCGAAGGAGAAAACATCATCATCCTCCCAAAAGACCCCATGGGAGACGCCGCAAAACTCCGTGACCAGATAAAAGCAGCCTCCGGAAAAGACGTCGGGGTTATCATCACTGATACCTGCGGCAGAGCATTCCGCAGAGGACAGTGCGGAACAGCCATCGGCTGGGCAGGCATGACCGCCATTCGTGACTTCAGAGGCGACCACGACCTCTTCGGACTCGAACTCGAAATCACCGAAGAAGCCGTCGTCGATGAAATCGCCGCCTTCTCCAACTTCATCATGGGCGAGAGCAACGCCGGAATCCCGGCAGTCAAATTCTCCGGATGCGGAAGCTGGACCGGACACGACAACCTCTACTTCACCAAAGAAGAGGACTTCATCAGAAAAGCCATCCACATCTAAGCATGAAAATCATCCTTGCAGCCGACCTGAAAGACGGCATGGTCGTCCACGGAAAAAGCGGAAACCGCGACGAATACGCCCCGCTCAACTGGGGACTCTCGCCTTCTGCCGAGCCGCACTCCTACATCGCCGTCATGAAGCCGAAGTATCTCTATGTGGCAGACCTGGACAGAATCGGCTTCTGCGGAGACCACACCGAAACCATCCTCCGCCTGGCAGGAAGCGTTTCTGAGATGTACGTGGACCGCGGAACAGAGATTCCGGAAGAGTACCTGCCGTCCCCGATAAAAACCATCGTCGGCACGGAGACCATCGACGCCCCCTTCGAAGAGTTCGAAGGCGGATATTTAAGCATCGACATCAAAGAAGGCTCGGTCATCCCACACGGCGAAGAGCCGGCGGCATTCCTCGCATCCGTCGCCGACACCCCGTTTGAGGGATTCATCATCTTAAATATCAGCTCCGTTGGAACGGAGAGCGGAATCGACCGCGGATTTGTCGAACGACTCCGGGCAGTAACTGCAAAGCCGCTCTTCTACGGCGGAGGCGTTCGCTCGGAAGAAGACCTCCGTGTCTTAGCAGACGCCGGATTTGACGGGGCGATTATCTCGACTGCGGTTCACAAAGGAGCAATTCCGGCAAGCCTCATCCAGGAGGGAGAGTTTTGTTAATCACTCTGGAAGGAATCGACGGCTCGGGAAAGTCCACCCTTTACCGCGGCCTGGAAGAGCGGCTCGCAGACATCAACCCGCTCTTCACCCGTGAGCCGGGCTCACCCTACTTAGGCGATGCCGTCCGCCGGGCAATCGCGGAAAACAGCGACCCCTTAGCCGAGGCGGCGCTCTTTGTCGCAGACCATGCCGTACACTTAGCAACGGTGGTCCGTCCGGCACTCGAAGAGGGACGGGTTGTCATCTCAGACCGCTACTCGGACTCACGGTTCGCCTATCAGCAGGTATCCCTTGCGGGACACCACCCGTCGCCGAAGAGCTGGCTTACCGCAGTCCATGCCCGCTGGTCGATTGTCCCGGACATCACCTTCCTGATGCTTATTTCCCCGAAAACCGCACTCGAAAGAGTCGGCGACCGCGGCGAGCGGGAACACTTTGAGCAGGAGGAGTTCTTAGAGGAAGTGCAGAAGAACTATCTGGACAGAATGGCGGAAAATCCGTCCCGGTTCATTTTAGTGGATGCGGAACTGCCGCCGGAGACGATTCTGGATTTCGTGGAAAAGAGTATCCGCGAGCGGATAAACAGGCAGTAAGAGGGGATTGTCCCCTCCCGATTTTATTTGAAGATTGATTCAGCCGCCGTCTTTCCATAGACGTAGGCAGGCATTCCGGCAAGCATGAAGGTAACACGGAGGACTTCGTCAACCTCGCCTAAGGTGATGCCTAAGTTCTTTGCTCCCTGCAGCTGTGCATGGAGGGCGTGGCTGTCCCGCATGGCCGCGGCGATGGAAATCGCCGTCAGTTTCTTCTGCTTTCTGGAAAGCAGACCGTCTGCCCAGATGTAGGAGTCAAGCTTTAAGACCGCATCATGCATCGTCGGGTCGGAGTCTGCAAGGTTCTTGAAGAAGATTGGCACATGCCCGATTTTCTCTTCGAGTCCGTGGTGCTTTCCCGGAAAGCCTCCGCCGTCTTTGGATGAGACATTGCAGGTTCCGCCGGACATGGTTGTTCCTCCTTCTTTGGAGGGGATGCAGGGGTCTGATTTTGGTGTCATACTAGTTAGTCGTCGTCTGAGTATAACAAGGTGGAGATTGAGGCAAGTTTACCATACAAAACCCCTCTTCCGGAGAGTTTCCTTCAACCCTATGTTATATATACTTACCAGACAAATTTCATTCCAATGACTAAAATGGTGGCCGCCATCTTCGGAAGCAACATTTCCGGGGGCAATACGGATAAACTCCTCAAAGAAGCCATACGGGGCGTGGAGGATGCAGGATGTACTGTGGAGCGGATTGATATCGCCCGGCATCCGGTAGCTTCCTGCATGCAGACCTTCGGCTGTATGACAGAGCCGCGGTGCGCAATCGAGGACGGCTTTGAGAAATATTTCAATATCCTGAAAAAAGCCGACGGGGTAATCATGGCAAGCCCGGTCATGACCTACGGAATCCCCGGAGCGCTGAAGTCCTTTATCGACCGCTGTCAGCCGTTTTACATGGCAAAATACTACCGTCAGCAGCCGCTGATTAAGCCCGACCATGCAAAAATCCGGCGGATGCTCTTTATCTGCATCGGCGGCATGGACAAAGACGACATCTTCACCGGGCCGGTACTGACGGCAAAGGCGTTTTCGGATATCATTGATGCGAAGTATGCGGATGAGCTTCTGCAAAACGATATGGACAGAATCGGCAACATAGAAAAGAAGCCGGAGGTCTTAGCCGCCGCCTACGAGAAGGGCTTTGCACTGGGAAAGAGGATTGTCGATGAACGTGAAAAGTGAACTGGAAGGGCTTGCCGAGCCGGAGTATCAGAAGTTTTCCGCGTCTCTCCTTCCGGGTGTGGAAAACATCTTAGGCGTCAGAATCCCGAAACTCCGCGTAATTGCCAAGCGGATTGCCAAAGAGAACTGGAAGGAGTTTTTAGAGGATGCAAAGGATGACTCCTTTGAAGAGATTCTGCTCCAGGGACTTGTTATCGGCTACGCAAAGGCAAACCCGACCGAGATTATCACCGCTCTTGACGCCTTCCTGCCGAAGATTGACAACTGGTCGGTCTGCGACAGCACGGCGATGACGTTAAAGGCGGCAAAGGACCACCCGGCATACTTCGGCTATGCGCAGTCCTGCATCGCCGAGGAGACGGAGTTTTCCGTCCGCTTCGGGCTTGTTCTGCTGATGTCGCATTTCGTATCAGATGAGTACATCGAGTCGGTCCTCGAAACCATCGAAAACGCCAAACTTCCCGGCTACTATGCAAAAATGGCCGCCGCCTGGGCAGTATCTGTCTGCTATGTAAAATACCCGGAGAGAACCGAGGAGTGGCTTTCCTCGGCGAAGCTGGATGACTGGACGTTTAACAAATCCATCCAGAAGATAAAAGAGTCCCTGCGTGTCTCCGAAGAGGATAAAGCGCGGCTTGATTCGATGAAGCGGGTTTTGGATTGAAAAATCCGGTCAATCTTTTCATATGCCGGGCGGGTGAATACTCCTTTATATGATACCCCGAAGAGATAATCGAAAAACCGCCAATCCACGCAAATCTCAGCCAATCGCATCTCGTAACCTTCGCACGCCGTTCCGTCGTGCTCATGGCTTGAGTCACTTCGTGCCTCTCACCCTTCGCTCTCATCCTCCCGTTGGTCGGATTCGTGGCTAATCGCCACCGCTCAGCGAGATGCT
>JAGARL010000158.1 GCA_017622255.1 Methanocorpusculum sp. | reverse complement strand
CCTGCATCGGGGAAGAGAAGATGTTCTCCGGCATACGCTCGGTAAAGGTCATGTGCTCTTCGGTCAGTTCGCAGGAGAACTCGCCCTCGGAGAAAGCAATCTTTCCGTCGCGGACAAGAGCTGCCTTCAGTTCACTGCCGTTGCTGTTTTCGATGAATGCCTTCACCTTCGGACCGTCGCGGCCGAACTGCTTACCGATTGCCTTCATGGTCGGAACTGCAGTCCACTCTAACTTATCCCAGACACCCTTGACAGCAGAGACTGCACGTGCATTTGCACGCTCGCATGCCATATCATTCATGGCGGCTACTGCATCAAGAACTTCATCGGACTCGGTTGCCACGACAACCTCCAAGACCGGCCAGCGTCCCTTTCTCTTACCGTTCTGGCGGGCGTTTGCCACTGCCTCATCGAAGGACTGGATAAGCTCCATCTCCTTCTCAAGAACTGCATCGCGGAGCTCTTCGCGTCCGGCGAACCAGTCCTGCATGTGAACGGACGGAACTTCGCCTGCACATTTCAGGTTCTGGTACATCTTCTCGCAGACGAACGGTGCGAACGGAGCCATGATGGTAATGAGTCTGCGGAGCACATAGTACATCGTCTCATATGCCTGAACCTTGGAGACGGAATCCTCCTCGAGCCACATTCTTGGTCTGACCAGCTGCACATACCAGCGGGAAAGCTCGTCGAGAACGAAGGTGGAGATTGGTCTGGTTGCCCGGTGAAGGTTTCCTGCTTCCATCTCTTTGGTGACCTGCTCTGCAAGGGAGTTCACGCGGGAGATAAGCCATCTGTCCTCACGGCCGAACTCTGCAATGTGGTCCTCGACAACACTCGGATCCCACTTTCCGTCAACTTCCTTTGGAACAAAGCCGTCGAGCGCCATGTACGGCAGCGGGAACTTGTAAACGTTCCATAAGACGTTGAACATACGAAGAGTAGTCTTGATACCCTCGTAGGAGAAACGCAGGTCATCCCATGGTGCGGATGCGGAGAAGATGTACTGACGCATAACATCAACACCGTAGTTTGCGATAACATCCTCCGGAGTTACGACGTTTCCTAAACTCTTGCTCATCTTCTTGCCGTTTGCATCAAGAGCGAAACCGTGCATGAGAACCGACTTGTACGGAGACTTTCCAAATGCCATTGTAGAGAGCGCAAGCATCGAGTAGAACCATCCGCGGGTCTGGTCCTGACCTTCCAGAATCATGTCTGCCGGCCAGTACTTCTCGAAGTCCTCGGTCTTCTCCGGGAAGCGTAAGGTTGCCCAGGAGGCGACACCGGAGTCATACCAGACATCAAAGATATCCGGCACTCTCTGCATCTGACCGCCGCATTCGCACGGGAGCGTAATCTCATCAACGTACGGTCTGTGCGGGTCAAACATCTTCTGACCGGATAAGGTCTCGAGCTCTTCGTAGCTTCCGACAACGTGATATTTGTTACACTTCGGGCACACCCAGACCGGGATTGGAATACCCCAGTATCTCTGGCGGGAAATACACCAGTCGCGGGCTTCGGCAATCCAGTCGTGGAAGCGGGCCGAACCTGCCCAGTCCGGCATCCAGGTGACCTCTTCTGCAATCTCTTTGAGCATCTGGTCTTTGACTTCCTTAACCTTTAAGAACCACTGGGAGGTTGCACGGTAGATAATCGGCGTCTTACATCTCCAGCAGTGTCCGTAGCGGTGGGTAATCTTGCGGACCGCAAGCATGTAGTCACCAAGCTCTTTAATGACTTCATCATTGGTTGCCGGGTCTTTGACGTATTTTCCTTCGAAGATACCGGCTTCTGCAGTAAAGTTTCCGTTTCCGTCAACCGGGCAGATAATCTGGAGACCGTACTTCTGACCGACAAGGTAGTCATCCCATCCGTGT
>JAGARL010000157.1 GCA_017622255.1 Methanocorpusculum sp. | reverse complement strand
GGTAATAATCATCAGATTGCTGTTACAGGGCATCTTAAGATTGCAGGGACTGTAACATCTGGTGTCACTCTTACTCAGCTCAACCTTACCAGTTCACAAACTTATATTCACCATGGTCTTGTCAGAATCTATGGTAATGCAATTCTGAAAGATAGTGTTATCGACTGCTCCCCATGTATAAGTTCTGATACTCAGCAGATGTCATGTATCTTTGTATCGAACTACGAAGGTACGGGTAAAGAGTGGGGAACGAATGTGAGTGGAACTCAGATTGTTGGAAACACTATAAAATTACCTGTAAAATCAGGAGATGATGTTGCAAGTCAAGTTCGAGGTATCTCGATTAATAGTGTGCCTGGTATTTGTGTTGTGAAAGATAATACCTTTGTATTAGGTAAGTCTATTAACACAGCTACTCAGAGCCTCGGTGGAGTATATGCAGTATATATTCAGGCTGCCAAGACTGATACAAATGTTGATTTCTCTGGCAATACTATCACTGCAACTAGTTCTCAAGCTTTAAACAAGGGAATTAGTATTACTGTTTCTCCAAATAATGCTCCAACTCTCAAGATTGTAGATAATAAATTTACTGCAGAGTCTAGTGTGGCATATACTGCAATCATTGAGTCTATTGTATCTTCATATGGTGCAGGAACTATCAACCTTGAGCTGAAGGACAACACGATTTCCTCTGTTGACTCTCTGATATACATCGCATCAACTACCTCGCATGTTGCAAATCACACCATTACTGGAGTTATTACCAACAATGAGGGTACAATTGGTACGGTTCTCACTGTACACCCAGATTACACAGGCAGTATAAATGCTCCAAAGATTGTAACTGGTGGATACTTCTCCTCTAACCCATCCGCATACATTGCACCGGGTATGGAAGTAGTCCAGCCGGGAGACAAGTACCTCGTCCAGAAGTACGTTGACCGCTCCTCCTCCTCTGGATCTTACAAACCGGAACAGCCGGAAGAGCCAGTTGAGCCTGAAACCCCAGTAGAGCCGGAAACTCCGGTTGAAGAGCCGGAAGCAGGCGAGCCAACTGTTGAGACCGAAGTCACCGATGGTGGAGAAGTCACCTTCGACACTCCTGCAGACGATGAGGCAGGAGAACCGGGAGATGCACCGTCTGACGCTCTGGTAGAGCCGGCAGTCACTGGTGTTGTCCTTCCGGAAGGAACTGACAGCGAAGTAGCCTTCATCCCGGTATCCGAGAAACCGGCACCGGCAGGAAAGGAAGAGAACACCAAGAAGGTCTTCGAGATTAACGTCCCGAAGTACGAGAAAGGAAAACCGGCAACGGTCAAGTTCACTATGACCGTCGCTGAGCTCGAAAAAGACGGTAAGACCGCAGCAGATGTTGCACTCTGGCACCATGACGAAGAGACCGGCGAGTGGACTAAGCTCGTTACCACCTTCGTTATCAAAGACGGCATCGTCTACTTCGAAGCAATCACCTTCGACTTCTCTCCGTTCGCAATCGTTTACGCAGACGAACCGGCAGAAGAACTCCCGACTGACCAGCCAGAAGAGCCTACTGAGACTCCGGCATCCCCGGCACCTGTCTTAGCAGTGATTGCAGCTCTCGGCGCAGCAGTCGTCTTAAGAAGAAAGTAAATAGGGGTGTGGAGTCAGAGAGAAACCTCTGACTAATCCCTTTTTCATTTCTTTTCTGGAAACTTCTTCAAAACAAAAACAGAGCTGCATGCTCATCCGGGCAGAAAGTATCTGATGCAGAATGAGTTCATTTACTTTACTCCACAAAAGAAACCGGGTTTCATTCCAGCGCGGAATTCTATGGAAATGAAACCCTGCAAAGGCAACTGCCAGCTGCAAAACGGCAGATGTCTTCTAATCGTACAATTTAGAAATCCTTGACACAAGTACTTTGTGTTAGGGAAGAACCTGAGAAATTGTATCAGATACCTGCAAACCGGAACCAAAAAACCCTTTTCACAAAAGACGAGAATACGCCCTATTCATGAGCGAATCGTACGATTCGCGAAAGTGCCCAAACTCCAATTAAACAAACTCTTTTCCAAATCAAACCTCTTAACAATCTCCAATTTCACCCATTTTCCCACATCTTGGGGCACTTTCGCACCGCGCGGTCGGGGGTTTATATATCCCTATAGCGAAGTATGAAGTGTAATGTCTGAACTGACACAGAAAATTGAACAGGCAACCCGCACCCCCTTCTTTGACCAGACCGGACGGTCTGAGGGAAAAACGCACCACTGCGAACCGCTGAAGATACTGCTGGAAGGAACCTGTTCCTTTGACTGTGCGTACTGTGAGGTCTGTACCAAGAAAAAGGGTATCAACTTCACCCCGGAAGAGATGGCGCACGGCTTCCTGGAACTTCACCGCCAGGGACGTGTGGGCGGTCTGCTCCTCAGTACCGGAATCCCCCGCGGAGATACCGACCTTGGAATGGAACGCTTAACCGAAACAGCCCGCCTGATTCGCGCAGGCGGCTTTACGGGCTATCTGCATCTCAAAGTTCTTCCCGGCGCATCACGCTCAGATATTGCCGAGATTGCAAAGTATGCAACACGGCTCAGCATTAACCTGGAAGCCCCGGATGCTTCGCATCTCGCAGAGCTTGCAACCGTCAAAGAGTACAAATCCGATTTACTGCAGAGACACAAATGGCTTGCGGAAATTATGCCGCACAAACACTCCACACAGTTTGTCGTCGGCGCTGCAGACGAGACGGATTATGACATCTTCAAAACGGTCATGACAAGCTATGAAAAATACAACCCGGCAAGGGTTTACTACTCCGCGTTTCATGCTCTTACAAACACCCCCCTTGAGACTCATGAAAATACTCCTGTCTGGCGGGCAAACCGCTGGTATCAGGTTGATGCCCTGCTTCGCCTCTATGGGTACTCGAGGCAGGAGACATCCCCTGTTTTTGACGAAGACGGCATGCTTCTCAACACCGACCCGAAGGTGCTTCTTGCCCGCAGTCTGCCGCAGGTAAACCCGGCGGATGCAGACTTTGCAGAACTCATCCGCGTCCCGGGAATTGGTCCTGTGTCTGCAGGGAGGATTCTGCAGAGCAGAGACTCTGCTGATGTCAGAAACCCGCAGGTCCTTCGTGACTTAGGGGTTATTATGAAGCGGGCATTGCCGTATCTCTCACTTGGAAAAACAAAACAGACGCAGCTTTGTGCGTTTGCGTGAAAAAAAAAGTTACGGGGAGTTTGGAAGGACCGCGAAGAATACCACGTCTGTCTCTCCCTCGTTTCTAATCGTATGTGAATGACCCTTGGGACAGTAGTGTACCTGACCTGCGGAAAGCGTCAGCTTTTCTCCGTCATAGAGAACCGTTGCCTCTCCCTCCAGGAAGTACATCACCTCGCAGTTCATCTCATGCGTATGCAGTCCAATAGATGCTCCGGGGACAAGTCTGCCCTGCACAATTTTTCCCATCTCGTCCACCGTCATCCGGGAACGATACTCCCCCTCTCCGCCGAAAAAGTTCGGCGTCACAGACTCTTCCATTTTGCTGAAATCAATAATCATGCGTCACCCCACTTGGCAAGTGCTGCGGCCAGCTCCGGATGCGAAGTTGCATACTCGCGTGCCGGAATTCCCAGGATTGCCGCCTCTGCTGCCTGCAGCATAGCACGCGTTCCGGCGGTTGTTCCCTCCGGATGTCCGTGGATGCCTCCTCCGGCCTGCAGGACAATATCCGTTCCCAGTTTTGCAATCTCTGCCGCAACCTTTCCCGGATGCAGACCGCCGGAAGAAACCGGGAAGACCGGCTTCAGATAGGAAAGCGGCTTGGTAATCTCCCTATTGTCGGCAATGACTTCTCCTGCTTTGCTTCCCATCTTGCCCGATACTGAACCTGTGTGGAGCTGATCTCCGCCGGAAGACCGGACCAGCTTTGCAATAGGCCGCATGGCGATTCCGTGATGCGGATTTCTGGTCAGTGCACCGTGCATCGTTCGGTGAACATGGATTGGGACATTAATTCCCGGTGCTTCTGCAAGCGCCTGGATTGCAGAGAATCCGGCAGTCAGCACATCGACCATGAGCATATTTGCACCGGCTGATACAGCCTTGTGTGCAAGTTCTACGATTCTGTCGCCTCCGGTTGTCACATTTACTGCATAGAGCACCTGCTTTCCGGTCTCATCCTTTGCCCGGTCAAGCGCATCCATGACCGCCTCGAGACGGTCAAACAGCGGGCAGAAGGTCTGATTGGTCAAGGTCTCATCATCCTTAATCAGGTCAAGGCCGCCAAGCGCTGCCTCATAGGCGACCTGGGCCGTGTCCTTCGGATTTAAGCCAACCTTCGGCTTGATGATAGTTCCGATATGCGGACGGCAGGACACTTCCGTTCCGACAATCTTTCGAATACCGTCAATACCAAACTTCGGGCCGCATCCGGCAAGATTTTCCGGCAGGTCGATGTCAAGCAGACGGACTGCCTCAAGCTTTCCAAGACCAAAGAGATTGCCGGCAATAACCGAGAGGTACTGTGGAATATTTCCCTTCTCGAAAATCTCATGCGGGAAACAGATTTTCGTTAAGTAGCCGCCGTCCGGAAGCTCGACTAAATCCTCAACCGAGCCGTCTAAGGCATGCACATAGGCTGTTTCCTCGTTTACGGTCGAGAGGTCGGTCCAGGTTCCGGTGGTCTGTTCTTCGCGGATAGCATTTGCCGCATAGGCCGCGTCCACCCCTTCCTTTGGGCGGAAATAATAGGTTGCGAGTAAATCTTTCATGGGTTTTCCTGCTCCGGGTTGAAGCCTAAGTATTCCTTCATAATCGTGTACGCCGCTTCTGGCGGGATTGCTCCCGCTTCGGTTACAATCACATCAATGTAGCGCGGTGGCGTTACATCGAACACCGGATTTCTCACGGTGACAAAGGGAAGTTCTGCTGCTGTCTCCGGGGACAGAACTTCTGACGTTGAGCGTTCCTCGATTTCGATGTGATGCCCAAGCGCTGTCTTTGGCGCGAACTTGTATGTCTCTGCGGCAACAAGCACATTTTTGCGGGCCTCGTGAGCCGCTAAGGCAATCTGCGAGGTGCCGATTTTGTTTACCACTGCTCCTTTGACCGTTACCGCATCTGCCCCGACAATGACGAGGTCTGCCTCCTTCATGAAGGTACGGACCGCGGAATCCACAATATAGGTGGTCGGGATTTCGTGATCGTTTAAGGTCTTGATGGTAAGCAGTCCCTGATTCCAGGGGCGAACCTCCGTTGCGATTACCGAGATGTTTTTGCCCTGCTTTTTCGCAAGCAGAATTCCTGCCAGTGCCGCCTTGGAGTTGCAGTGCGTCATAATCGTCATGCCGTCGGAAATCCGCGAGGCGCAGATTTCTGCAATCCGCTCAACTGCTTTGGTCGAAGCGGCAACAAAGTGGTCTGCCTGGGTTTTCACGAGAGCACGCGCTTCGCTTTCGGTTTCTGCCGAAGAAAGTCCTGCAAGGGTAAGGTGGACCGCATTCGGCAGAGAGACTGCTGTCGGGCGCGTTGCAAGCAGGATGTCTGCCGCGCGGTTCATCTCCGACACAAAGGCAGAAAGACCTGCATTAGGCAGGGATTCAGCATGGTCGCGGAGAGCGGCCGCTGCTTCGCGGGCAATTTTTCCCGCACCGCGGATTTCCATATTTTTGATTTGTTCGGCGGTTTTTTCCAGAGACATATCTTATGTATGAGTTGGGGGATTGGAATTAAAATAGTTATGGAAGGGTGGTTAGAACCGGATAACTCCGTTTTCCGTAATCACCATATCAAGCGGAATATCATTTTCCTCAGTCGGCACAGCCTCCACTTCCTGACAGGCATAGGCAAGTCCGATTTTTTTCAGATGCGGATTCTGCAGAAGGAAGCGGTCGTAATATCCTGCTCCGTAACCGATTCGATTCCCCTGACGGTCAAAGCCCAGAAGCGGCAGTAACACACATTCCATTTCCGCAGGTGATACCGGAACTTCCTTTGACAGCGGCTCCGGGACATTAAAGGTACTCGGCTCTAAATCGCGTACTGACAGAAGTTTTGACAGACGCAGAGTTCGCGTCTCCTTTTCGATGATTGGAACAGCAACCGTCTTTCCCGCGGCAAGAAGCCGGTTGATTAACACCAGTGTTTCGACCTCCGGATCTTTTGCGGCATAGGCTAAAACGCGGTGATAGCCAAAAAGAACCTCTTCAGCAAACGCAGTTACCGCACACCCCTTTTCCCGTCTCTCGCCGAGAGATAAAGCAAACCGCCGTTCTTTCAGTTCCAGACGCAGAGCCGCTTTGTCAGTCATAAAAATCTATTCGCCGAAAAAAGACATATAGCTTCCGATTAAACGAAAACAAAACATGGATATAGCTTAACAGAGATAAGAAGATACGGTGGAAAACAATCCAAAACCACCGTATCTTCAGATATATTGCGGAGCACTGGAAGTATTTTGATGCGTTGGTTTCCAGCCTCCACTATTTTCTACGTTATTTGAGATGATAAAACCTTTCATCATACTCCTATTTTGTACAAAAGTGCGAAATAGCAGATGCTTCACGCTGACAGAATGCCCACACCCCACATCCATAGAGAGAAAACGGTCACAGCAAGAATCGTCACCGGAATGCCGGCCTTCAAGTAAGTCAGGAAGGACAGGGTTTCCCCTTCCGCCTCCGCGCGCTGAATGACAATAATCGTCGATGCCGCTCCAAGAATAGTCAGTGTTCCGGCAGCCGTACATCCGGCAGATGCCGCCATGTACAGGGGAAGAGAGGCAGCGGATGCTTCGAGAAGCGGCAGTACCATTAATACAAACGGCACGTTGGAAACAAACTGCGAAACAACCGCCCCTGCCAGAACCATAACCGGAACGGATGTGGTAAGCGTTTCCGGAAGCAGGACCTGCAGCACCCCGCTTTCCCAAACCGCCTCCATCAAGATAAACATTGCTGCAAAGAATACCAGCGTGCGGTAATCAACTGCCCGCAGAAGCGAAACCCGCTTTGCGGAAAACAGCAGAAGCGGGCAAGCGGCCGCTGCCGCAATCCAGAGGAAGGATACCTCATATCCAAAAAACGAACCGGCAATCCGTGCCGCAACCGCCGCAAGGATGAGCGCAAAACTCACTTTGCAGAGTCGGGCAAGTGAAGCATCTGCAATCTCCCCGGCAGAAACCGGCGTGACCGGCCCGGAACTGATTCCGCGGGCAAGGAAGAGATAGGATATCAGCAGACAGAGAACTGACGGACCTCCCAGATACAGCGCATAGGTGACAAACGCGTCAGGCACTCCTGCTAACGCAATCAGCAGATTCTGCGGATTGCCGATAGGCGTTGCCGCACTGCCGAACGTAACCGCAAAGCAGAGGGCAAGAAGCATGCGGACAGCAGGAATGCCGAACTGTGCCGCACAGAACAGGGCAATAGGCGCCGCAATTACTGCCACCGTATCATTCATGAAAAGTGCCGACGCAGCGGCTGTGGTCAGCATGAAAATCAGCAGAACAGACCGTCTGCTCTTCGCCCGCAAAAATCCGCGAAGAACAACGCTCTGTAAAAGCCCTGAGGCATCAAGAGCCGCCCCGAAGACAAACATGCCGAAGAGAAATGCAATCACATCAAGCTGAATCGAGGAGATGGCAGACGGCACGGATATCGTCTGGAAAAGCAGGGCTGCCGCCGCTCCGGCGGTCATGATTCCCCAGATAGGGAGCTTAAAACTGCCGACTCTTCGAACCATAATCAGCAGAAAGACGACTGCAAGAATACCAACAGCAGTCAGATTCATAAAAAAAGATTAGTGACCGAGAATAATCTCAATCGCTGAGACATTCGTCGTTCCGGCATCCGTTTCCACCGTATCAGTAGAGATGGACACCTGTTTTTTTACCACGTTGGATAAGAACTGCCTGGTCACCAGTTCTGCCGTATCAACCGCGCGAACGATTGATTTGCCGCGTGCTTTGATGATAACCTCATCAACCCCGCTGTTGAACTGCGTAACAACTGCTAAGCAGTAGTTCATGACAGGCTTGGTTCCAACAAAGACAACGTTATCTTCCATACTCAGATGTATTTTAAGGTGTGGAGGAGTTCAGCGTTCAGGACAGAAGCACCTGCCGCTCCGCGGATAGTATTGTGGCCCATAGCAACAAAGCGGATTCCTTCTCTGACACGGCCGACGGAAACGGTCATACCGTTTCCTCTGTTTCTGTCAAGACGCGGCTGCGGGCGGTTGTCATCGTCTAAGTACAGCACACTCTTTTCCGGCTGGGTTGGAAGACCTTTGAACGGTGCTTCCCAGGTCTTAAATGCGTCAACGACCTCCTCGACGGATGCGTCAACATCAATCCAGACGTTTAAGGTGTGTCCGTCAATAACCGGAACACGGTTGCAGGATGCAGAGACGGTAAACGGAGCGCCGGTAATTTTTCCGTTCTCGAAGGTTCCAAGAATCTTGTTTGCCTCACGTGCCATCTTCTCTTCCTCTCCGCCAATGTAGGGGATAACATTGTCGTAGATGCCAAATGCCGGAACGCCTTCAAAGCCTGCGCCGGAGATTGCCTGCATGGTTGCAACATTGATATTGGTAAAGTTGAACTTGCGAAGCGGGGCTAAGGCTGTTGCCAGCATGATGGTGGAACAGTTCGGGTTGGTTACGATAAATCCGTCTCTTTTCTTTCTCTGGACATCGATTAATGCCGCGTGCTCCGGGTTGACCTCGGCAATCATTAAGGGGACATCCTCGGTCATTCTGTGGGAGCTTGCATTGCTGCAGACACCGACGCCTGCATCAGCAATATCAGATTCGAGTTTGGTTGCAATATCCGCCGGCATTGCAGAGAATACGATGTCACAGTCTTTGACTGCATCAACGGTCGTCGGGGATACGACTAATTCTCCGACGGACTCCGGGAACGGGGAATCCAGACGCCAGTTGACAACAGAGCCGTATGCCTTTCCGGCGGAACGCTCTGATGCGGTAAGCGTGGTTAAATTGAACCAGGGGTGGTTTGCCAGAAGCTGGACAAAACGCTGTCCAACGGCTCCGGTTGCACCAAGAACACCTACGTTAATCATGAGGTATTATATTCGCTCTAGCAGGTAATAAGGAGATGTATTTTGATGTGTTTGGTGTGTCAGAGAATGTCACACTCGGTAATGTTTAAACGTGATTATTTACATACTTTAGTAGGAGATTTTTTACTATGGAAAGAATGGTAGGAACCGTTGTTCGTGGTATCCGCGCTCCGATTATCAGAAGCGGGGATGACCTGACGAAAATTGTAACGGACTCAGTTTTCCTTGCGGCAGAATCCGAGGGCTTTTCCCTGCAGGATCATGACGTTGTTGCAGTGACCGAGGCAGTTGTTGCCCGCGCTCAGAACAACTACGTAACCGTAGACGACATCGCATCCGATGTCCGTGAAAAACTGGGAGGGGAGACCATCGGTGTTATTTTCCCAATTCTTTCCCGCAACCGCTTTGCAATCTGCCTGCGCGGTATTGCAAAGGGTGCCAAAAAGGTTGTTCTGATGCTGTCTTACCCGTCTGATGAGGTTGGAAACCACCTTGTCTCCTGGGATCAGCTTGATGAGAAGGGAATTAACCCATACTCTGATGTGTTGACGCTTGAGAAGTACCGCGAGCTGTTCGGCTGCTGTCTGCATCCGTTCACCGGTGTTGATTATATCGATTACTACTCTGATTTAATCCGCGGATGCGGGGCAGAGGTTGAGGTTATCTTCGCCAACGACTGCCGCGCGGTTCTGCCGTACGCAAAGCGTGTCTTAACCTGCGATATCCACACCCGCGAGAGAACAAAGCGTCTCTTAAAGGCCGCAGGAGCAGAGATTGTCTTAGGTCTTGATGACATCATGACCGCATCCATTGACGGAAGCGGATACAACGACCAGTATGGTCTGCTTGGTTCCAACAAGGCAACAGAGGACAAGTTAAAGCTGTTCCCGAGAAACTGTCAGCCGTTTGTTGAAGCTGTCCAGCAGGTAATTCTTGACAAAACCGGAAAGGTTGTTGAGGTTATGGTTTACGGTGACGGTGCATTCAAGGACCCGATGGGCAAAATCTGGGAACTTGCAGACCCTGTTGTCTCTCCGGGATACACGGCAGGTCTGTCCGGTCAGCCGAATGAGTTGAAGCTGAAGTACTTAGCAGACAACGATTTCGCAAACCTCTCAGGCGATGAACTCAAGGAGGCAATCAAGAACTCCATCCGCTCCAAGAAGGAGAACCTTACAGGAAGTATGGCATCCCAGGGAACTACCCCGAGACGTCTTACGGATTTAATCGGTTCCCTCTGCGATTTAACCTCCGGAAGCGGAGACAAGGGAACCCCAATTGTCCTGATTCAGGGTTACTTTGATAATTATATCTCTGAGTAAACTCAGAGGCAATACTTTTTTTGTAATTTCTTAACTGAAAGCAGATACTCTGCAGCTATTAAAAAAAGAAAAGTTATATCCAGAGGACCATCCGCAGTAAATCGCGGACACCCGGACCAAGTCCAACCACAATCATGGCGAAGATAATCAGCTGCCATAAGGTCTCCATACCCTCCTCATGCCGGAACTTCTCCAGAACCCAGATGGAGGGGACAAGGACAACTAATTTTAACAGGAACATACTGTAGGCGGTTCCGGTAAACTCAATAAGCCCGTTTCCTACCACATGCTGTTCGATGTAGTGAATCGGATGCAGGTCAAGGGCGTATCCGGTGGCAGAGGAATCCAGGAAATGGCTTGCGATTAATGCCAGATACATCGGATGCGACACATACTGCCAGCGGCAGACATAGCGCAGGAATGCCCAGAGCAGAGCCGTTGCCGCGGCCGCAATTCCAACCACAATCAGGATAATCAGGAAGTCAACGGTTGCTCCTGCGTTCGTGATGCCGAACCACATCAGATACAGGAAGGCGAGAACCGAAGCCGCCGTTCCGATACCGGCAAACACCGGAATATAGGAAAGAACCACCTTCTTTTTCTGCAGCAGGTAGGACACAAACAGTGCCAGCATACCGAATATCAGCGTCAGAATATAGACCTGCGGCGTGATGAACAAAATCCACCAGGGGTCGGGAATCGTTCCGGTATCCTCGACCACGCGAAGCAGTCCGCCGAAGAGGACATAGGTAAGCGCCGACAGCATCAGCGGAGTGGAAATTTCAATATTGACCTTGCGAATCCACCGGTAAAGTAAATACAAACCGAGGAGTACTAATAATGCATATAAGATAGTCTGGACTACGGTATAGTTGGAAGCTTCCAGACTGACAATCCAGGAGTATATATCTTCAAACATAGCAGGACCTGCAATGACAGTAAATGATAATAGGATATTAAAAGATAAAACCTTTGACAAATCGCGCTGGATTCAACTCCCGCGGGATGTCATCGCCGGACACGATGCGTTAAAACAGCTCCCGCTGGTCGTCTCCGACTTAGGGATGCGTGGTCCACTTATGGTTCTCTCCGGAGAACAGACGATGGAAACTGTTGGAAGCCGGGTTCTCACACTCTTAAAAGATGCCGGATTTACCGTTGAATCGTTAATTGTCGGGCAGATTACTTATGAAGAGGTTACCCGGGTTGCAAACGCGGCACAGGATTTCGGCGCGGTTTTGCTGATCGCTGTCGGCGGCGGCCGTGTGATTGATATCGCAAAAATCGTCTCCTACAATATTGATATCCAGTTCGTAAGCGTGCCGACCGCGGCATCCCACGATGGTATTGCCTCATCCCGCGCATCAATCCACACCGAGGAGGGAAGCATCAGTGTTGCCGCTCACCCGCCGCTTGCAATCGTTGCCGACACCGGCATTCTGGCATCAGCCCCGCGCCGCCTGACCGCCGCCGGCTATGCGGATACGATTGCAAACTACACGGCAATCCTTGACTGGGACATGTCGATTCGCGAGACCGGTGAGATGAGCAGTGAGTATGCAACAGCACTTTCCATGATTGCGGCGGAGCTGATGGTCGAGAATGCCGAGACGATTAAGGAGTACGACGAGAAGGCCGCCTGGGTTGTGATGAAGGCGCTGTTCGCATCCGGTGTCGCGATGAGTATTGCCGGCAGTTCGCGTCCGGCATCCGGCGGGGAGCATAAGTTTGCTCATATGCTGGAAAAGATTGCGCCGGGAAAGGTGCTCCACGGTGAGGCCTGCGGTATTGGCACGATTCTTTCGATGTACTTCCACGGCGGCGACTGGAAACGTATCCGCGAGTCCCTGCGGATTATCGGCGCACCGACAACGCCGAAGGATTTGGGGCTTTCGGATGCGGAAGTTGTCGAGGCGGTTGTCCGGGCAAAGGAGATTCGCCGCGAACGCTATACAATCTTTGACTCCATAACAGAGGAACAGGCAGAGGCGGCAGTTGCCGCTTTGTACGAGGAGGACTAAATGGAAGAGGAACGCATTATCACAATTGTCGGCTCGGTTCTCGCAAAGGAAGGAGCCGAGTTTACCTATGCAGGACCTGATGCGGCCTGCGAAGGCTGTAAGGTTGCCCGCGTGTGCCACAATACGAAGCTTCGTGCCGGCAGACGCTACAGGGTTTCCGCAACCAGAAAGACGCACCACGAGTGCCCCCTGCATGAAGGAGGGGCGGAAGCAGTCGAGGTTGTCGATTCCGAGATGACGGTCGTCATTCCAACCAGCCAGGCCACCCGCCGGACGCGGATTGTCTATACGCCGGTCTGTGATGAACGGTTCTGTAAAGGATACGCCTTCTGCCACCCCGACGGGATGGTGGAGAAGGAAAAGTATGTGGTGATGGAGGTCCTCGGTTCCTACTCAGAGACCTGCCCGAAAGGGATTAAGAACCTGAAACTTGCAAAGCTCCGGCATGTGCCGTGAGTCAAAAACGGTTGAGGATTTCTCACAACCGCCTCTTTTCAAAATCTGTTTTTCAATTCACCGTACACAAGAACAGGATATATACACTGTGGGACTGCGTTTATGATTTGCGAAAAGCACCAACACATCACATTTAATTTGTCATAACGCAAATCAATTAGTACTCATATGATACGCCGCCCGATTCTCTTAATCCCGATACTGTTAGTCGTCCTTGCCGTCTCCATGTTTCTTGCGCTCGGCATTGGCGTATCCGGATTTTCGCTGTTCACCTTTGAAACGGAAATGATTCAAAAACTCCTCTTCGAAGTGCGGCTTCCAAGAATCATCGCGGCGGTACTGGTAGGAGCCGGCCTTGCGGCAGCCGGATGCGCTATGCAGGGCCTCTTTAGAAACCCCATGGCAGACCCGTACCTCCTTGGAACCAGTTCCGGCGGAGCGCTGGGAGCTGCCATTTCCATCGTATTCTTAGGCGGCATGTTCATGCCGGTCTTTGCCTTTGCAGGCGCAATCCTCTCGATTATCGTCGTCTACTTCGCATCGAAAAGAAACGGCCGCGTGGCAGTGGAAACCCTACTCCTGACTGGAATTGCTGTCTCCTTCCTGCTGTCTGCAATGCTTTCCTTCATCACCTACATATCCGGAAACAACCTCCAGCAGATTATGTTCTTCACCATGGGCGGCCTCTGGAACGTCTACTGGGATGACGTGCGGCTCGGCCTGCTGATTATCGCGGCAGCGATTGTCCTCTTCATCTTCGCCCGCGACATGAACGTCATGACCTTGGGCGAAGAAGAAGCAGTCCACTTAGGCGTCTCCACCGAAAAGACCAAACGTGTCCTGCTCCTTATCTCAACCTTCATTACCGCAATCGCGGTTTCTATCGCAGGGTGTATTGGATTTGTGGGACTTATTGTTCCGCACATCGTCCGCCTCATAACCGGACCTGACCACCGCATCCTTCTTCCGGCATCCATGGTCGCAGGCGCTATCCTTCTTCTTGCCGCAGACACCTTCGCCCGAACACTTCCAACCGAAATCCCGGTCGGTATTGTCACCTCCTTTATTGGAGCGCCGTTCTTCATCTACCTGCTCAGACGGAGGACACGCGTATGAACATCGCAGCCGAAGCCAAAGACATCACCGTCGGATACGGAGAACACACCGTCCTCAAATCCGTCTCCCTCGCAATCGAGCAGGGAGGATTTCTGGGAATCCTCGGACCCAACGGCTGCGGAAAAACCACCTTCCTCCGGTCACTTTCCAAAGTACTCAAACCCGAAGACGGTGTCGTCTATATTGACGGAAAAACAGTATCCTCCTACGACGCAAAGACCTTCGCCAAAACCGTCGGCTGTGTCAGCCAGGAGACCGAAACCGGCTTTGAGTTCTCCGTCCGCGACATCGTCCTCATGGGCCGCCATCCGCATATCGGACGCTTAGCTCCGCTCACCGCCGGGGACTACGCAATCGCTGACGAGGCAATGCGGTTTACCAACACCCTGCAGTTCAAAGACCGGCTGGTAACCGAACTCTCCGGCGGCGAGAGACAGCGGGTGCTGATAGCCAAAACCTTAGCCCAGCAGCCGAAGATTCTGCTTCTGGACGAACCGACAAACCACCTGGATGTCTGCCACCAGATTGAGATTCTCCAGCTCATCAGAAGCCTGACGCCGAAGATTACGGTCATTGGCGTTCTGCATGACCTAAACCTTGCCTCCTACTTCTGCGACCGGATTGTCTTAATGGAAAAGGGACAGATTCTCTCGGTTGGAACACCAGCCGAAGTCCTCACTCCGGAGAGAGTGTATGACGTATTCTCGGTCCGCATGATTGTCTCCCCGCACCCGGTAACCGGCAAACCCTACCTCATTCCGGAGTACGGCATCCCGCAGACCCAGGGAAGCCGGCACATCCATGTAATCTCCGGCGGCGGAAGCGGAGCGGAACTGTTCTACTCGCTTTCCCTCCACGGCTTTACCGTAACCGCGGGCGTTCTTTCCGCAAACGACTCCGACGCACAGGCGGCATCTGTCCTTGGAATCGAAACCATCTTAGAGCCGCCGTTTGCCGCGGTCAGCGAAGCATCGGCCGCCCGGCTCAAAGAGCTGGTGTCAAAAGCAGACGCGGTCGTTGTCACTGCCATGCCGGTCGGACACGGCAACCTCTCCAACCTCACCGCCCTTGCCGGATGCAAAGTTCCGGTCTATGTCCTTGGAGAATTTTCCGACTACACCGGAGGCCTTGCCAAGGAGGCACGGCAGAAGATTCTGGACGAAGGGGGCATCTGCACTGCTGATGTCATGAGTCTGATGAAGAAACTCATGCCGTACGAAAGGTAGCTTCATTACTCCGTACACCCAAATTTCATAGGAGCAAGCGATGCGCTATTACTATACAAAAAATACCGTCTATGTCAGAGGAAAGTTCCGGGCTGTCAGTACCGGCGTTGACGGCGGACTCCGCGAGGCCTCCACGCTGCTGAACCACACCGTGCCGGAGGATTTTGACCATGACGACCCGCTTTCCTACATCCAGGGACTGCTTGCAAAACGCGGATATGAAAACGACGCGTTCGGCCTGCTGACGGCGGTCTGGATGCAGAACCTCTGTGTTCTGCAGTATGACTACATCACCGTCTTTGTCACCGCAGGCGTCACCAACCCAAACCCGGACCCGACAAAACCCCATACCATCAATATCATTGTCGTCTCCGGCGAGGGAATGTCTGATGCCGCCCTTCTGGAAACGATTATCACCGCAACGGAGGCAAAAGCGCACGCTCTGCGGCTTCTCGGCCGCGACTTTACCGGAACCACCTCAGATGCAGTAATCGCCGCATCCGAAGGCGATACCGTCCACACCTATGCAGGAACCTTTACCGAGCCTGGAAAACGCATCTATGCGGCAGTTCTCCACGGAGTAATGGAAGCGGTCAAACGCCACGAGGGAACGGTTTCCCGCGGACGTCCCTCATACTTTATCTACTCCCGGTTTTCTGAAGCAGGCTGGTTTGAGTGGCAGAAGGAAGGATGCCCCTACTATCCGTGCCACTTTGAAGGACAGTCCTGCGACTTCTGCTACTGTCCGTTCTACCCCTGCGGGGATGAAACGCTTGGCGAATGGATTGACAGCACAACGCTTGGCGGCAAAGTCTTTGCCTGTACGAACTGTCAGCTCCTCAATGAACCGAAGCGGGCACGGTATCTGAAAGAACACCCCGATGCAACATTTGAAGAGGTACGCGACTATGTCTGACCATGCAATTGTAAAAATACCGGCAGTCCGCTACAAAGACGGCGAGGTCGAGGAAATCACCGAACCGGTGGTTATCGAAGAAAAGATTACGCTCTACTTAAACGGGAAAAAATACCTG
>JAGARL010000156.1 GCA_017622255.1 Methanocorpusculum sp. | reverse complement strand
AAGTCTGCCTGCGTCACATCCCGGTGCAAGGAGGTTTGCGTTCAGTGCGGTGACTGGTACACAGTCGACGCCTGCGATGTTGTTTGCTGCGACGAATTTGTCTGCGGTGACAACTAATACGGAGACTGCCTGCTTGTACTTGCGTCCACGAGTCTTTCCGCGTCCTGCACGGATCTTCTTGGAGAGTTTTGCACGCTCTAAGTCTGCGCCGACGCCGAGTGCAACGAGTGCTTTGACGACTTCTGCAGTCTTTGCGATTGCTTCAAATGCATCCTCAACGACGATTGCTGCGTCACCCTCGAACTTGTGGCCGCGTGCTGCGACGAGTTCGGTGTTTGCGGTTGCTGCAATTGCGGAGCGGATTGCCTTTGCCTTCTCCTTCTTGTTGATCTTCTCAACGAAGACTTTCTCGACTTTTGGTGCGTGTGCCGGGTGACCACCCTTGGTCTGCGGAACTTTTGCACCGCGGCTGCCGTTCTTGATACGCGGAATCTTGGATTCACCGCGCTTGGATCCCCAGCCTTCTGCGGAGGTTCTGAGACCTGCGTACTTGTCTGCACCGTATGCCTGATAGTTTTCGCTCTGGTATGCGAGGACAGCTCTCTTGATAAGGTCCGGGCGGTATGCTTCATCGAAGACTGCCGGGAGCTCGATTTCGCGGAGAACTGAGCCGTTAATTGCTTTTACGTTTGCTTTCATGCTCATTTACCCCTGCTTGCTCTGGAGACTGACAAACTCAACAACCGGAGTCTGAACCTTCTGTTCACCCATGCGGGTTGCAGAGCGGATACGGACTAAGCGTTTTGCCGGTCCTGGAATGCTTCCCTTAATCAGGACGTAGTTTCCACGGACAAGACCGTAGTGGAGGAAACCGCCAGCCGGGTTGATCTCGTCTGGGTTGTCGCCGATCTTGATGATGCGCTTGTTAAATTCGGTTCTCTGCTGGAATCCCATCTGACCTGCCATTGGGACCTGCCATCTGACGTGGTGAGGGTGCCATGGACCGAGGGTACCGATGTGTCTTGTCTTCTTTGCTCTGGAGTGCTTTCTCTTACGGAGAGTGATGCCGAATCTCTTGACTGCACCGTTGAATCCCTTACCTTTGGTGATTCCGGTGATGTCTGCAAACTGACCGTCTGCGAAGAGGGAGGACATTTCAATCTCGGTTCCGAGAATAGAAAGAGCGTATGCAAAGCGGTCTGCTGCACTGCCGCCTGCAACACGGATTTCCATTAAGTCCGGGACTTTCTTTGGAACACCGGTAAGTGCGGTTGGCTTGGTGTACATTAAGACCATAACTTCAACAACGTCTTCAATTGCAGCGTTGATCTTCTCGGTTGCTTTTGCTGCGTTGTTGGTCTTTGCTTTGGTGATTCTGCCGGAGAGTGCTTCGGTGTTTTCTGCCCAGACCTCGGTAAGCGGGTGCTTTCCGTAGGTGTCTTTGACGTAGACGCGGATTGCGGCAACGGTCATTGGCGGGATTTCAATTACAGTCACTGGGACCATAATTTCCTTGCCCTCTGTCGGACTCTTTTTGTGATCATCGATCATGATCACGTGGGTCATGCCTGCCTTGTAGCCTGCAAAGCCCTGGAGCATTGGCTGTCCGTCGTACTGCGGCCAGGACTGGTACTTTGGAATAATGTCCTTGGCGCGCTTGCGCGGATAGTATGCGAGTGAACCTGCTCTGGGTCTCACTGTTCTCATTTTTTCATCAATCCTGTGATAATGTCTGAATCTGCTTTTTCAAGCGCTTCAAACTAGTTCTGCTGGTTGTCATCAGATGTGACAGCCTATCTTTTTCACCGCCGGCTTCCTTTTCGGAATCGACCCGCGGGACACTGTTGTCTTGGTCTCCTGCTTCGCAGGTGGACTGAAAAGACGGGTTGTACTTTGTAAATCCTCTAACTGGATATCCAAACTGAACACGATAACGTCTTATCTGTTCAAAGCCCGATCACCCGGTAGAAACCGCGGTGCGTCTGCTCGTAAGTTCGGCAGACAGTAATTTTCCAAGTCTCACGGAAGAGAACCTGACATCGACGCGCTCCTGCATTTCAGGATGGGCACATCAGAGACGTTCGCCCTGCACGTATCATCAGACCTATGAAGGTCTTAACACCGGCCGCGGAAAACCGCTCCGGGTTACACAATTACAAAACCAGACGCGTAATGCGCTGTTTTGTACCAACTGGATATCCACATTTCAGCAGAATCGCTGATATCAGCCTAATTAAAGGCTCTATATCATTGGTTCTAATATATAATAAAACCTTGCACGGTTTTGGAAAACGCACGGCGAGCCGGAGGTGAATCCGAGAAAGCCGAAGGGAAGACGCAGGCTTCCCGTAGGTTTCGAGGATTGACCGGAGGCGAGCATCCCATACACCCAACGCCCGTATGCCCGCGACGCCTAAGGGGCATGCGGCAGCTATGCTGCCTTAGCCCCACGCATGCTGAAAAAGAGGTTGAACAGGGCGAGCCGGAGGTGAATCCGAGAAAGCCGAAGGGAAGACGCAGGCTTCCCGTAGGTTTCGAGGATTGACCGGAGGCGAGTTTTCCAAACAGCCGATTGAGCCTGAGCGGATTTTCCGCGAGGGCGAAATGGGCGACCGGGTGTTGCCGGTTTTTGTCCCCTTGAAGTTTCGAGGGTTACGGAGGCGCGACGCCGAAAGGCGGAGAATCCGCCTGAGGCGTGCCGCCGGAGTTTTTGGAAGCGGCAGATGTGAACACGGGAGCTTCGCGAAGAATGAGCGAAGTCCGGTGTGAGCGAAGCCGCGTGTATTTCGCTATAGTAGTTTCGTCTGAACTGAGGATGAGAGATAAATGAACCGCCAATCTACGCGAATCTCAGCCAATCGCGTTCCGTTTACCTCGCTTACTTCGACGCGACTAATCGCCGCGTCTCGTATGGCTAATCGCACGCCTATTCAGTCGTGCTCAAGGCTCGAGTAAACTCTCGCCAATTGCCAACGCTCGGCGGAACGCTTGACTCGCGCTTCGGCGCTCGCAAGGAAAAAAATAAAAGAGAGGTGTCCGGTCGGGAAAGGGGAGATTCCTGACCAGGGCAATGAGCATACGCACGATTTTTCGGGTGTTTTTCGGACTCTTATTCTGCGGACTCGATGAAGGCTTCAGCCACAATCATAAGAACCCACCCAACCCAGATGAGGAGACGTTTTACCGTCTCCTTCCGGATTACGGGGATTATTTTCTTTAGTATTCGCTCGACGAAGGCGGAGAGGTTTATGCAGAGCGCCCGTATGCCCGCGACGCCTGAGGGGCATGCGTCCCTTTGGGACTTAGCCCCAAAGATGTTGGCGAGTTTAGGCAAGAGCTGCCTGAGCATCTGCTCAGCGCCCATATCTCCGGGACGGACGAGAGCCATAAGGCTCGAGTCGTGAGCAAGGTGAATACCTTGCGATTCTGAGGGGCATGCGGTTTCACCTTAGCCCCGGAATTATGCGAGAGCTGCCTGAGCATCTGCCCAGGTCTCGATGACGTCTCTGGTTGCGTCATAGGTGAAGCCGGAAATGAGCATGTAGTCCTGTCCGATAGTGACGGTGAAGGTGTCTTCGTAATTTTTGCCTTCGATATTGACGTTCTTGGTACAGGTGAATTTGACAAGCCAGTGGTATGCTTCTGCATCAAGAACGGCACTTCCTCCAACGCCTGCGGCAGTCTCAGCGGCTTCAGTGCCGGAGAGAAGGCTTGCCATGTCGTTCATGTTATCGGTGGAAGCACCGTAGAAGAGGACATAGCCTGCGTCTTCTCCTGCGGCGTCCTTGTACTCGACTCTGCACTTGTAGGTAGCAGAGGAGACGTTCTTGATGATGTTCATAGTCTCATCGTTCTTGAATGCTTCGACAACCTCATTGAAGGTTGCTACATCTGCGATAGGAGTAGAAAATACTCTCTTCGCATTTCTGGAAATGGAGGTTTCGGTAAAGTCTGCCATGGTAATAGTTCCCGAGACGGGGGCGGAAAAAAGCCGGAAATTAAGAGGGGGTAAAGGGCTTATTTCTGCCCCCTCTCTCTATATAGTAATTGATTTCACGAGATTATAGAGGCTTTGGAACACAAAATCTGAGAATTGCTTTGGTGTTGCTGAGTAAGATTAAGGATATAAATTAAAAAAAAAAAGAGATGCAGAAGGAATTTTCCTTCTGTTTATGCAAGTACAGTCTGACCGTACGCTCAGCGCCCGTATGCCCGCGACGCCTAAGGGGCATGCGCCTAAAGGCTTAGCCCCAAGACAGTGGGTTTATGCAAGTACAGTCTGACCGTCCGCCCAGGTTTCAATCTTCGCGAGGGTTTCGTCGTAGGAGAAGCCGGTGACGCTCATGTACTCTTTACTGATGGTGACGGTGAAGATATCTTCAATTTCTTTAGAGCCAACTGTAACGAGATTCGTACAGGAGAACTTTACCGACCAGGTATCATCCCTGCTGTCTTTGGATGCGGAGCCGCCAATTCCTGCCATGGTTTCAGATGCTTCATTTCCTGCGAAGAGCGAGGAAGCCTCTTCAAGCTCAGAGGCGGTTGCTGCATAGATAAGAGCATATCCATGCTCGTTGCTTGCGGCATCAAAGTAGATGATTTTGGTCTTGTATGTCTCGGAGGACTTGGTTTTGGTAATTCCCATGGAGGTGTCGCCGGTAAATGCAGCGATTACTTCGTTGAATTTTTCAAATGTGGGAATCGGAGAAATGTACTCCCGTTTTGCATTCTGGGAAATTGCTGTTTTTGTAAAGTCTGCCATGGTAATAGCTCCCAAGAAGGGGCGGGAAAAAAGATAGAGGGGGTTGGGTTTTCCCGCCCCCTCTCTCTACTTAGATGTGGGTTTTTTGAGGTCTTAGAGGCTTTGGAACAAAGATAGTAAAAAAGAGGAGGTGATTATTCAACCCAGAGGATTTCCATTTCCTTATCGCAAGTCTCTTCGAGCCTTTCGCACGTATTTCAGCCGTGCTCACGGCTTGAGCCTCCGGCTCTCGCCAATCGCGGCGGGCTTTTTTGCTCTAAAGTGGTTAAAAAAAGTGTTTGGGATTTAGGTTATGCAGTAACCTTCTGTGCATACTCAGCTAAGACGTCGTATCCTACTTTGCTGTAGGTGGTTTCGCCGTCAGTGAGACCAAGTCCGTCAGATGCAAAGTCCCAAACCTCTCCGTCGTCATAGACTGCCTGGTAGGTGTAGGAACTGGTCATTTCCCAGGTGAAGTAGTACTTTGCAGAGGCAACATTAGAGCCTGGAACAGTCCAGATTTCAACACCAGTGCCGTCTGGTCTGATGAGAATTACGATGTCAAAAGTACCTTCTGCTTCTTTGCTTGGCTCATCAGACATCCAGAGACCAAGTAAGTTGTCTTCGACAGTGTACTTGTGTAACGGGTTTGCTCCGTCCATGTAGAGAAGTCCGTTTTCAAATGTGAGTTCAACAGTGTTTCCCTTATCGCCGGAGAGAGTAACCACTCCGTCCTTTTCTTCCCAGGAGAATGCAGAGGTGTAAACATCATCGATTCCCATGACTTGTGAACTGAATACAATAGTGTTTCCAGTGCCGTCTTCTGAGAAGTACATCAGGTTTCTGATGTCTTCGTATCCTGCATAGTCTCCAACATCAGATGCCCAGAGACCGACAAGGTACTCTGCGGCAGATTCTCTGTGGTACACGCTGGATAAGAAGTGTAATTCTTCGCCCTCTAATACGAACTCACGTGTTTTTTGTATGTCAAGTCCTTTCATCTCACCGAAAGTAATGGAGTATTTTCCGTCACCGTTGTTCTTCCAGGTGAAGTCTAATGTTCCAGAAGCAACAGTTCCTTCAAAACGGTGCATGGTAAATCCAGTGTTATCATCGTTGAAAACAAATACTGCGGAGTCAAAAACAGCACTAGATGGGTCGGCATTGTGCCAGATTCCAACAATCGGGTCTTCCGTCTCGGTTACACAGCCGCTCATAAATACTGCTGCGACGAGAAGAAGCCCTACAGCCATAATGAATTTCTTCATGTGGGTATATGTGATGTAGGAAAAAAAAAAACATTTCGGTTTATTCTTAATAGAATCCCCTTTAATTTGTGCAATAATTTGAAAAATACGCAAATAACATGGGCAAATACCCACATCAAAGATGAAATGAAATCAGGGCTTTTTTGCTCTAAAGTGGTTAAAAAAAGTGTTTGGGATTTGGGTTATGCAGTTACTTTCTGTGCATACTCAGCTAAGACGTCGTATCCTACTTTGCTGTAGGTGGTTTCGCCGTCAGTGAGACCAAGGTTTACAGTTTCAAAGTCCCAAACCTCTCCGTCGTCATAAACTGCCTGATAGGTGGTTGGGGAAGTCATTTCCCAGTCGAAGTAGTACTTTGCAGATGCGACATGAGAGCCTGGAAGAGTCCAGATTTCAACACCAGTTCCGTCAGGTCTTAAGAGGATTACGATGTCGAAAGTGCCTTCTGCTTCTTTGCTTGGCTCATCAGACATCCAGATACCGAGTAAGTTGTCCTCTATTGCATATTTATGATATGCTTCCTTTCCGCCGAGGAAGAGAAGACCTTTTTCAATGGTGAACTCAAGATTATTTCCATTCTCACCAGTTACGACAATTACCCCATCCTTTTCATCCCAGTTGAATGCAGATGTGGATACATCATCGATTCCCATAACTTCTGAACTGAAGACAATGGTGTTTCCAGTACCGTCTTCAGCGAAGTAAATCAGACTGCTGAGGTCCGTTCTTGCATCAGATACACCCCAGAGACCGAGAATATATTCAGAGACAGGCTGTTTGCTGTATTCCGTAGTATATTCTCCGGCAGTGAGGGTTAATTTGTCACCATCTAATGTAAGTTCCTCATCATATTGAGGTGAAATACCAACCACATCCCAGATAGCAGGTCTCTCGAGGATGTACTTTCCGTCACCTTCGTTCTTCCAGGTGAAGTCCACTTTTGCAGATGCTAATTCTCCTTCAAAGTGGGTTAAGGAGAATCCAGTACCATCAGCATTGAAAATCATGGATGTGGATGCGACGCCTACTACTTCCACAGGTGAATAATCATTCCAAATTCCAACAATCGGGTCTTCCGTCTCGGTTACACAGCCGCTCATAAAAACTGCTGCAACGAGAAGAAGCCCTACAGCCATAATGAATTTCTTCATGAGGGGTATATGTGATGTAGGAAAAAAAAACATTTCGGTTTATTCTTAATAGAATCCCCTTTAATTTGTGCAATAATTTGAAAAATACGCAAATAACATGGGCAAATACCCACATCAAAGATGAAATGAAATCAGGGCTTT
>JAGARL010000155.1 GCA_017622255.1 Methanocorpusculum sp. | reverse complement strand
GTCCAGTGCATCGTCCCCATCGCAAAAAGAACTGCTGCGCAGAACACATTCGAGACAAACAGCAGCGAAAACCCGCGGGCAAGTGCTTTCGTATTAATGATAAACGCATTCCAGAAGAACTCGACAATCGTGATTTTATTCTTATTCACCGTCTTTACGATATTGGCGAGCCGCAGGAAATCACGGATTAACTCCGGAATCGGCTTGTCGATGAGTTTAATATCCGCATCTGAACCGAACGACGGAATCATCATGATGAAAAAGTTCACCATATAGAGAATAAAGACCGAGCAGATCCACAGCACCAGAACATTTTCCAGCGTATGGTCACGCAGAACCGAGAGAAAAACCGCAAGCAAATAGAACACCAGCGGGATAAGCAGGAACTTCCTTGAACGGGCAAACTTCCCCGGCGCTTCGTCAAGAATCGCGGAATACTTCTCTTCCGATGCAATCTGCTCCCGGATACGGGAGAGAAACTCGTCTTTCTGATACATCCTACAGAGTAATCAGCGTCAGACGGGAAATATCCTTCGGTGGCGGAATTTTCGTCAGGTATTTCTTTTGCAAACCGCATATCTAAGAGTACTATGGCTGATGAACCGCCGGTGTACAATACTGATGATGCGATTCCGAAAGGAACCCTTCTGCTCTCGGTAATCCAGCACCTGTTTGCGATTGCCGTCTATATGACCTACCCGGTAATCATCAGCGCCGCGGTCTGCGGGACGGCGGACATGACAGCAAACCTCATCAGCCTGACCTTAATCGGCTGCGGATTCGCAACCCTTCTGCTCTCTTCAAAGCGGTTCGGGACGGGATTTCCCATGCCGATTATCCCGAATTCCTCTTATCTTCCGGCATCCGTTCTCGCCGCGGGAGCAGGCGGCATCCCGCTTCTATCAGGCATGCTTATCCTCTCCGGGCTTCTTGAGATGCTCGTCAGCCGCTTTACCCGCTTCTTCCGCCGGATATTCCCGGAGGAGGTAACAGGCGTTGTCCTCTTCCTGCTTGGAATCGCCATAATTCCGACAGCCTTTCCGCTGTTTTTCGGAAGCACGAACGGCAGTCCGCTCGACCCGGCATCCGCCGCCGTCGGCGCGGTGACGCTGCTTTCCATCATCCTTTTCAGCATTGCAAAGCCGCGCTTCTGTAAATTCTACTCCACCATCCTTGGAATGGCCCTTGGATGCGTGACCGCGGTTATCCTCGGCGTCTTTTCCGGCGACGCCCTCGCTGAGGCGGCAGACCTTCCCCTCTTCGCGATTCCGACGCCGGCATTTCTCTTTGGCTACACCTTTGATGCCGCCCTTCTTGTACCGTTCTTAATCGGTGTTGTCTGCATCATCATGAAGACCGCCGGAAACCTGACGCTGCTTTCCTCCTACACCGGAAAAGGTGACCGAAACACCTTATCCCGCGGTCTCCTGCTGGAAGGAGCAGGTCTGTCTCTAACCGGCGCTCTTGGCGGCATCGGCGTTGGAACGTCGTCTTCGGATGCCGGCCTTGTGGTAAGCACCGGAATTGCCTCGCGGAAAATCGGCGTGGGGGTTGGGCTTCTCTTAATCCTCTTCGGCTTCATGCCGGTCGTTGCCTGGGTATTCCGCATCCTGCCGCGCCCGGTCTTAGGCGCAGTCCTGCTGTATGCGATTGTCTTTGTTATGATTGGCGGCATCCAGAGCCTGTCCTCGCGGATGCTGGATACCCGCCGGACGTTTGCGGTTCTTCTGCCGATTCTAATCGGCGTCTCCTCCGGATTCTGCCCCTTCCTGTACGCGGACCTTCCGGCATGGGCGGCGCTGTTCTTCGCTTCCCCGCTGACCGCAGGTTCAATTACTGCGGTCCTTCTCGGCATGCTGTTTAAAATCGGCATCCCGCACCGCAAAACCGCGGTTCTGGAACATGCCGCGGTCTATGATTTCGTGCAGGAGTGCGGAAAGCTTTGGACGCTCAACCGCCTGCAGGTCTCAGCGATTGCAAAGGAAACCGAGGAACGGGCAGATGCGAAAGGCGCGGTAACCCTTACCCTTTCCCGCGACCGTGCAGCACTTCAGGTCTCTGCGGGCGGAGAGTCGAAGCGCTATCTTCTGCAGTAACCATCCATATTTATAATCCTGCGGGACAATGTATTGATATGAAGTCCCGGCTTGATGCAAAGCAGTATGAACTGCTGGTCTCTTCGGTGAAGGCGGCGGATGTTGCCGCATGGAACCGCTGGTATGCGGCGCATTTGAAGGAGACACAGCATCTGCGGGGGACAAGTGTTTTCGGCGCTCATTTAGACGGCGCGGATTTATCCTATCTGAATCTGGAAGGCGCAGACCTGCGGTTTGCGTCTCTGCAGGGGGCAGACCTTTCCTATTCGTATCTGAAGGATGCGAATCTGGAAGGGGCAAATCTCTTTTCCGCAAACCTTTGGCGGGCATACTTAGGCGGCGCAAACATGGACGGGGCAAACCCTGATTCGGCGCATTTCGAGCCGGCAGGGAAGGTAAAGTTTGATGCGGTTCAGCTTGAGCTTTTGAAGATGGGGTCAGATGTCTGGAATCCCTGGTATGCGGCAAAACTTCGCGAGGAGAACAGTAATGTGCGGCTTTACGGTGCGTATTTAGAAGAGGTGTCTCTTGCCGGGCTTGATTTG
>JAGARL010000154.1 GCA_017622255.1 Methanocorpusculum sp. | reverse complement strand
TTGTGCGTTAAGAGGAGTCTGATTAAGTCACCTCCGGCATAGCCGGATGCTCCGACAATCGCGATATCCATGTGTATCTTATTTGTTTCTTATGGGATTAATATATTCAGTGAACGCGGGGAGTATCCTCTCCGTCAGAAAGATTTTCTCACCAGAGAGGCACCCTGCCTCGCATATCTTTGAGGGAAAAAAGAAAAGTTATTCTTCGGTTTTCTCTTCCGTCTCTTCTTCCGCGTCCGGTTTTTCGCCGAGAGCATACAGCTTGTCTGCAAGTTCGGCAAAGACTCCTGCCCGTTCAAGACCGCGAATCAGTTCTCCCGGGAGATTTTCAATGCCGAAGCGGGCTCCTGCAAATGCCCCGCAGAGCATGGTGATTGTCCCTGCATTTCCTCCGCAGGTTGTTGCGGCAGAGAGGAGTTCTTCGGGCATAAAGAACCGTTTACATAAGAAGACAGCCATTGGAAGCGTCTGGTAAACGGAAGAGGATGTTCCAATAACAGCCGCTGCTTCATCCACACTCATGCCGGAGCGTTCAAAGCGGTATGCTGTCTGGAGACGCGTATAGAGTTCGGCATCCATATTCTGTGCGGCAGAATCAAGTGCCGCAAATGCTGCGTCAACATCCCGTGTTTCCAGAAGCGTATTCAGCAGGAGGGCAAATCCAAGCGTTGCGGCATGTGCTGCCGGGTGGGTGTGGGTGATACTGCATGCGGGAACTAATGCCTGCGCCATCTCGCGGCGGTTGCGGAATGCCAGGGCGAACGGAACGGCAAGACTCAGAGAGCCGGCGGAATCCGAGTTCACTCCGGACTCCAGCAGGTTCTTCGAGGACTCCATCCGTTTGCATGCCGCAAAGAGCACACCGTCGGGGAATCGGAACTTATTGAGATTGTGCGTGCGAAGCAGTTCCTTTGCATACTCTTCGCTGTTCCATCCGTCGCTTAAGTTCCGTGCGGCAATCAGGAGAATCTGCCCGTCATCAGTATATTGTCCCGGCAGAAGGTCGTGATTCGGGTGACCGCGGTAGGCTCTCCCGAATGCCGGCGGAGAAAACCGCTCCATTCTCCGTGCCGGCAGTGTCTCATACGGCATTCCGAGTGCATCGCCGAGAACAGCGCCGACAAGACATCCTCTATAGGTATTCAGCATACAGAATTATTTGCGGGGGAAGATGTTATAGGTAACGTGAAAAAGAGGGGTTATATTCTTCTCATGCAGGGGATACAGACATACTTTCCGTCAATTACTCCACAGAGACCGTCTGCTGTCTGTTCTCCGCAGACCGAGCAGATGACATTATCATACATCCGTGCTTTCATCGGTACAAGTTCTGTGGTCTCCTTGACTTCGAAAAGCTTTGACGCATCCGTTGCCAGAATCTCTTTCACATGAATGTCTGAGAGTTCATCATAGCGGGCATGCTCGGCCTCGGTTGCTTTTCCGGAGAAGACCACTTTTCGCAGTTCCGTCATCTCTGCGGGTCTTGGAACAGCATCAGGGATGGCAACGAGACGCACTGACTTGCCGGTCTTTCTGTTATAGAAGGAGAATGCGGTTTTTCCCCACTTGTTTACAAAGAGATTTCCTTTGCCGGCAGTACATCCCAGAAACACCTGAATAGCATCCACCGTACAGGAATCAGTCTCGGCAATACAGACCAGCTCTTCATCCTCGGAAAAAGAAAGTCCAAGCAGTTCTGTTACATATTCCGCAAGCTTATAGCCCATTGCAAGTCCGCCGCAGGAGTGTCCGTGAAATGCCACTGCATCCGCAAATGATTTCATAACAAGTAATAGTACCCGCGGGCAGATAAATCATACGATTCCTGAGTTTGTAATTG
>JAGARL010000153.1 GCA_017622255.1 Methanocorpusculum sp. | reverse complement strand
CGCTTCTTTGTAAAATTTTCCGGCAAAACAAAAGAGACCTCATAACAAAACTCTGTTCCGCTGTCTCCTTCATATCCCGAAAGTGGTGCCTGAGGCGGAAAAGGCACACGAATGCCCCGTCCGTTCAAGCTCCAGCCCTTATCCAATATTTGAAACATCTCCCGGCGCAATTGCGGACGGGGATGTTTCTTCCAACCGATTTCTTTTTTACTTTTTATCGTCATTCCCTCACTCCTTAAAACAAAGAATCCCATAGAGAATAAAGAGTCCGCAATGCGGACTCTCGCAATCAGCGTGATCATTTGCGACATCTTGCGAGTCGCCTTCTACTACAATTCTGTTCTTCCGTCCAACGCACGGAGCAAGGTCACCTCGTCGATGTATTCCAAATCACCGCCCACCGGCACCCCGCTGGCAATCCGGGTCACCTTAATGCCCGCCGGTTTGATCAGCTTACTCAGATACATGGCCGTGGCCTCCCCCTCCAGACTGGAGTTGGTCGCAATAATGACTTCTTCCACATCTCCCTGCAGACGAAGCATCAACTCCTTCATCCTAAGGTCCGCCGGACCGATACCAAGCATCG
This sequence comes from Methanocorpusculum sp., assembly GCA_017622255.1. Classification (GTDB taxonomy): domain Archaea; phylum Halobacteriota; class Methanomicrobia; order Methanomicrobiales; family Methanocorpusculaceae; genus Methanocorpusculum. Next base: position 1,153 of record JAGARL010000153.1, on the reverse strand, counting down.
GGGAAATGGCACCGTGAAGCACATGGTATACCCCGTTGTACTTCCCGGTCTTTTCATAAGCCGCAAGGTCTCTTGCGTTTTCCACCACCATAATGGTGCGGTGGTCCCTGTCTTCTTTTGCACAAATCGGGCAAACCTCCTGATCCGTAAGGGTACAACACTCCTTACAGTAACGCACGTTATTCCGTGCGGAAATCAGGGTATCCGCAAACTGCGCCACCCGGTCCGCCGGTAAGTTAATCATATGAAAGGCCAGACGCTGGGCAGACTTTGCACCGATTCCCGGCAAAGAAGCAAACTCTTCAATCAATTTACTGATTTGACTGCTGTAATAATCCATTAGAACGGAAATCCTCCACCAAGTCCGCCGAGACCGCCTGCAATGTTACCCATTACCTTAGAAGATTCCTCTTCCATCTTACGAAGCGCCTCATTGGTTGCCGCTACAATCAGGTCCTCTAACATCTCTACATCATCCGGATCCACCGCTTCCGGAGCCAGCTTTACGGAAACTACTTCCTTTTTACCGGACACCTTTACGGATACAACCCCGCCGCCTGCGGTTCCTTCGAACTCTTTCGTCTCCAGCTCCGCCTGCTGCTCCTCCATCTGACGCTGCATCTTCTGTGCCTGCTTCATTAAATTTGCCATGTTACCCGGCATTGCACCGCCCGGGAATCCTCCTCTTTTTGCCATTGTATAAATCCTCCTTAAACAAATTCTTAATCTACAAATTCCACCGGAACCTTTGCCTTTAACTGGGAAAGGTCCGGATATGCCGCCATATTTCCTCTTCCTTTTTTGGCAAGCTCTACCGTAATCTCTACTTGTTTTCCGGTATGCTTCCCGATAAGATTCTGCAGAGACTCCAGATGGCCTCCGCTCTCCATGGCCGACTTATCAAACTCATCATTATATACCAAAATCAATCGGGTACCGCCTTCGTCCACACTGGGTCTTGCGGTCTGTAAATAAATCTTTAACGGTCCCGTTGCGGAAGATACAATGGAAGACCACTTTTCCGCTACGGCACGAATCTCGTCTCCCATGGCCTTCGGAAGCTCTGCCGCCACTACCGGGTCCGGCTCCGGCTCGGCCTGCGGTACGGTTCCCTGTGTTGCCGTTCCCCCGGCCTGCACCACCACTCCGTTTG
>JAGARL010000018.1 GCA_017622255.1 Methanocorpusculum sp. | reverse complement strand
GAGATGCCGCTCATCTACGATGTCGCGCACAACGTAGCAAAGTGGGAGGAGCACGAAGTGGGCGGCGTCCGCCGCAAAGTCTGTGTCCACCGAAAAGGAGCTACCCGTGCCTTCGGTCCGGGAAGAACAGAGATTCCGCCGGAGTTCCGCGCTGTCGGTCAGCCGGTGATTATTCCGGGCAGTATGGGAACATCCTCCTATCTGCTTGCGGGAACTGACGGGGCGATGACAAAAACCTTCGGCAGTACCTGCCACGGAGCAGGAAGAGTCAAGAGCCGGTCTTCTGCAAAGAAGTCCTTAACCGGTGACGCGGTTGCCGCAGAGCTTCTGAAAGACGGAATCTACGTCCGCGCCCCGAATCCGGCGGCAATAGCTGAGGAAGCGCCGGATGTGTACAAACCGAGCAGTGAGGTTGTAAAGACGGTTTCAGATGCCGGAATTTCCCGGATTGCCGTTCGCCTGCGTCCGCTCGGCGTGATTAAAGGATAACACCTGATAACAGAGAAGAACCAATAAAGAAGGAGAGTTTACGATGAGCAAGATTGCAGTGTTCTGGGATTCCGAGATGATGTTCCACCGGATGGTAGAAGATGCCGCAGGGCCGGTTGAAGCGGTTACTCCGCTGATTTTGTCCGCACCGTTCTTCCGCGGGAAGTTTTCGGGAATTATTGTGCCGACCGGCTTTGGCAATACCAGCTACTCGAAGATGCTTCCGGCCCTTCGCGCCTGTGCCGGAAGAATTGAGAACTACCTTGAAGACGGCGGAAAGATGCTGGTCTACGGAGCGGCAGATGCAGGTCCTGCCCGCTACGACTGGCTTCCGGTAAAAGCGGAATATCACTATGAGTTCATGGAGCATGAATTAGAAGTCGCCGAGTCTCCGGCAGCTCTGCTTCTCGACGGGTATGATACCGGAAACTTCGCCTGCGACGGCTGGTTTGAGGAGTTCGAAGGAACGCCGGTTGCCGTGTCGAAGAAGACGGAAAAGCCGGTCTTACTTGAGTGCCCGGTTGGAGACGGCACGCTGTATCTTGCAAGCACCCACGAATACCCGGCCGCTGCATTCTTAAAAGAGTTTGCAAAAGGCGACGAGGTCTCCTTCTAACCCTCCCTCTTTTTTTCAAAAAAGATTCCTGTTTTTCAATCCTGGTAAATTCCGGTTTGCGGGTATCTGATGCGGGTTTTTGATTTTCCCTTATATGAGGTATAAATATAAAGGATTGCAATTGTATAATTCATGAATTTTTCTGCCGTTTTGCAGCCGGCAGTTTGCGGTTTCATTTCCAGATAATTCCGCGCGGGAATGAAACCTTGCGCTTGTGTGGAGTCAAATAAATGATTCTGACTGCATCAGATACTGTCCGTCCGGACGAGCACGCGGCTCGTTTTTGTTTTGCTGAACTTTTCTAAAATAAAAGGGATTAGTCAGAGGGTTCTCTGACTGTAGAGTTCCCTCTTACTTTCTTCTTAAGACGACTGCTGCTCCAAGAGCTGCAAGGACTGCGAGGACTGGTGCCGGGGATGCTGGCTCCTCAGGCTGTTCCGGAGTTTCCGGAGTGTCAGTCGGGAGGTCTGCTGCCGGTTCGTCTGCGTAGACGATTGCAAATGGAGAGAAGTCGTTGGTGATTGCTTCGAAGTAGACGATGCCGTCCTTGATGATGAAGGAGGTAACGAGCTTAGTCCACTCGCCGGTCTCTTCGTCATAGTGCCAGAGTGCGACATCTGCTGCTTCCTTGCCGTCTGCTGCAAGTTCTGCAACTGTCATCTGGAATTTGATGACTGCTGCTTCACCCTTCTTGTAGGACGGGACGTTAATCTCGAAGACTCTCTTGGTGTTCTCTTCCTGTCCTGCCGGTGCAGGCTGTTCAGAGACCGGGACGAACTCTACAGTTCCCTCGGTTCCGGTTGGAAGAACAACGCCTTTGATTTCAGAGTCAGCTGCTGCCGGTGCAGACTGTTCTCCAGTCTCATCGTCGACAACGGTGGTCTCGAATGCAACTTCTCCTCCGTCGGTGACTTCAGTAGAGGATGCGACTTCACCCGGTGCTGCCGGAGTTTCCGGTTCAACGACTGGCTCTTCCGGCTGCTCTGGCTCTTCCGGCTCAGTGGTAGAAGAGCTGGAGGAGGAAGAGGAACGGTCAACGTACTTCTGAACGAGGTACTTGTCTCCCGGCTGGACTACTTCCATGCCACCTGCGATGTATGCGGATGGGTTGACGTTGGCGGTAACTCCCTCTCCAAGAGTAAGCTTAAGAGTTCCTGTTTCAGCAGTTCCATTAGAGTAGATACTGGCAGTTCCTGTACCTGAATTAAGAACATTCAGTGTAGAATCAGTAATAGTTACTGCGGAATCACCATGTACCGGATCGTTCATTCCACCATATCTGATAATGGACTGAATTCCAGATCCGGTTACCTCTGCAGTCAGAGTCGATCCAGAGATAGTAACTGCTGTACTGTTTGCAAAGATTGCAACAGTTCCAAATCCTTCACTACCGGAATTCGTTCCACTTAATACTGAATTCTTAATGGTAACAGTGGAGCCATCACCTTTTGCTTCGGGCCAGGTTGTAGACTCCTGAACAACATAAACTGCATTCCATCCAGTAAGAGTTGCACTCTCAATAACAAGGTTTGCTTCAGTTCCGACGAGCACTGCATAGTGACTGCCACCGTTAACATTAATGTTCTTTAAGGTAACATCGATTGATGAGGCAGCACCCCAAAGACGAAGCAGCTTCTGATATGTATTTGTATCACCAGCAGTAATAGTTTTGCCGTTTCCATCAATGATTACAGAATGGGAGATATCAGCATAACCTGTTAAATCAAGATCACAAGCAAGAGTGTATGTCTTATCATCTTCAAGTGATCTAAAGTCTTCTTCAGACGTGATGAGGTTGACCTTACCCTTCTCATCTGCGGTGGTGGAAATCTGACCAAGAGCTTTGGTCTTCATATATGGTGCGATTGACTCGATATCATCAAGGTCAACGTTGTACCACCATGCATCATAGGTACCAGTGGCTGGTCCATCACGTACAGCACCAATTAAACCAGCAGAAATAGTTGCACCATCAGCCGGCTCTGCGGAAGATAAAACGGTAGTACCATCTTCTGCATGAAGAAGACCCATACCTACACTACCTGATGCATATGAGTTAGAAATCTCTGATACACCAGCTGCGCCTTTCATTTCGCCAATTAAGGAGCCAACAGATAAAGTTTTCCCAGAACCATAGGTCTCATTAAATGCAAGGAAGACATCCCCTGTTGCATGACTGCCAGAGAGAGAACCTCCAAGGTACATACCAACAAGTCCACCAACTTTTCTAAAACCGAAAACGTTGATATCTGCGGAAGACCCAGAGAGAGCAACCGGAGATCCAGTCGGAGCATTAGTATATGCCTGTCCAATAAGACCGCCAATATTATCGCCCTCTTTATCTTCTTCAATATAAATACCGGCAACAATACTCTCAGCATTATCTGCATTTACAGAACATCCAGATACAGTTCCAATACCACATGATCCAATAAGACCGCCAACCTGAGTAACGCCGCCAACAATAATCGTTCCCGACACATGACAGTTGGAGACAGAAGCAGTACCTGCAGTGTTTGAGTGGCCTATTAACGCTCCCACTGACTCAAGACCAGTGACCTGAACATTTTCAAGATAAACATTCTTGATAACGGCTCCTGGACCGACTGCTCCAAACAATCCTACTGCAGAGTTTTCTTCCTCAACCATCAAGTTGGAAATGTGGTAATTCTGACCATCGAAACTACCGCAGAAAAGCTTTGAAGGGGTTACACCAAAAGTACAATTTCCTCCAATTGGAGTCCATTTCTCATCTTCGAGATCAAGATTTGCTGCTAACTGGAAATACTTGCCAGCATATGTTGTACCATCAGCGTTTACAGCAGTAGACAGGTTCTTCAAATCAGAAACAGTGCTAATCTGGTATGGAGCATCTTCAGTACCATCACCACCAGAATAAACTGCCTCCGCCGCTGCCGGTGCAGCAAACACCAGACAGAGCGTGAGAAGAACAACTGCGACAGCTGCAATATGCTGAAGTGTTTTCTTTGTTTTCATTGTCATTTTTGACCTCTTTACGTTTCGCAATTTAGAAATCCACAAAGCATCGCGATGCAACAGTGTGGACAGATAGGCAATTGCAATCCTATCTTAGTAGGATTCGCGAAGCGTAGCGGAGTGGATTTTAAATTGAAGCATTTTGCCGACATTTACAGACAAAAACACCCCAGTGAATTGAAGTTACGTGGAGCAGCAGATAAATCCTACAAAAATAGAAGATTT
>JAGARL010000152.1 GCA_017622255.1 Methanocorpusculum sp. | reverse complement strand
GCTGTCCCTGCGGCGTTTATGTGTTTCATCTGCCTTACCTATCTGTTCTGGTCAAGCCCGGAGCACATCGCAGGAGTTCCGTTTGGAATCGGTCTGCCGCTTGAAGTATCTTACGTGATATCTGTAATTCTCGCAGTAATTCTTTGTGCGGCAGCTGTCATATGCGGAAAGCGGCTTTCAAAGAAATCTGACTTCGAGCCGGACTGTCCTGCAAAGTATCCTGAAGAATAATCCTCTTTTTTCAGTTGTCTATCGTTCCACTAGGGGCACTTTCGCAAAAACAGGCACTTTCGCACCGCGCGGTATGGGGTTTATATAGTTGAAAATCATAGGTGTAATTGGAGATCATATATGGATGCAAGACAAATCCAACAGATTACCGACAGAATCTCCCTGAATTTACAATCGAAAGGAGTATCGCCGGATACGCAAAGCATTTTTGACAAGCTCGCGGCTTATATCAACGATTTTGGTGTAGTGCCGTCTGAGGCGGAACGCAAGGTTCTCTCGGATCAGTACAAGAAGTATGACATCCCGGAGGAGACAAAACCTGTTTCCCAGCCGTCCGCATCTTCCGGAAATGAGGTGGTAAATCTCGCAGACATCCAGGAAAGCGACTGGGTGACTGTTGAGGTGAAGGTTGTCTCTCTGCAGCCGCCAAACTCGCCTGCAATTTCCCAGACGGGAATTCTTGCAGACAGCACAGGAGCAGTGCGGTTTGTTACCTTCTCGAAGGCATCAGAACTTCCTGAACTTGAGCTGGAGAAATGGTACCGCATTGAGTCTGCGGTTGTTGATTCCTTCCGTGGAGCACTGAATCTGAAGATGCATTCCGGTTCGAGAATCTCTGAGATTGAGGATGACCGCTGTCTTGTCCCGGCATCACCCACTCCGGTTGCCGAGATTCGCCCGGGGGTTGTTCCGTGCATCCATGTAAAATATGTTGACGAGTGGGAATCCAGAAGCGAACGGATGATGCAGACCGGACTTGTCGCTGATGAGTCGGGAAGAATGAAGTTCGTTATGTGGAATGACCCGAATAAGGAAAAGCTGAAGGTAGGCTCGGTTTACACAATCTTCTATGCAAGTGTTGACGAGTTTAACGGCAGATACTCTCTGACGCTGAACTCTGCAATGTGGCTTGAGGATGATGAGGCAGCCATGCCGAATATTCAGATTCGCTCTTCTGCTCCAACAGAACCTCTCCCGGTTTCCCGTGTTCGTGATTTACAGACCGGATACGCAAGTGTGCGGGTGAAGTTTGTTGAGGAGTGGGAGTCGAGAAGCGAGCGTATGCTCCAGACCGGTCTTGTCGGCGATGAGTCGGGAAGAATGAAGTTTGTTATCTGGAAGGATGACAAGAAACAGCCGCTTGAGTTAGGACGCATCTATCAGATTACGAATGCAAAGGTGGATGAGTTCAACGGCAGACTTTCTCTTTCGCTGAATCCAGCAGAGTATTCTGTTCTGGAAGAAGCGGCAGACTTTGAGGTTGGAACGCAGCTTGATGAAATCAGCGGTTCTCTGGTGCAGATTTCGAAGGGTTCCGGTCTTATTAAGCGCTGTCCTGTTGAGGGCTGCGGTCGCGCACTTTCGAAGCAGAATTTATGTCCGGTTCACGAGATTCAGAATAACTATACGTATGATATGCGCATTAAGGCGGTTGTGGATGACGGACATAAGGCGCATAATGTGTTAATCGGTCGTGAACTGACGGAGGAGATTTCCGGAATGACAATGGATGAGGCGATTGATATCGGAACAAGCAGTCCGCTTGGTCTCGATGAGGTTCTTGTTCAGTTAACCGAACGCCTGTGCGGCAGATATGTGCGCTGTAAGGGTTCGATGTTTGATAACCGTATGATGGTGAGGTCTGTGGAGTTTATGAAGTATGATGCATCCGAGGTTGCAGCGCTGATGAATCGCGCCGGTGAGAATGCGGAGGGTGCCTTATGAGCGAGTTTGTCAGTCAGACGATGTATGAGCGCGAGCCGGCAAAGCGGGTTTTTGCAGCGGAGCTGCGTGAGGCTTCGCGTACTATCCGGGACACCGGAGATGAGAAGAGTCCGACGTATCTGCTTCTTCCAACCGGAGAGCGCTGCAACCGTATTCTGATTGCCGGGGCAATTACGGATAAGAGCAAGGCAGGAGATCAGAATGTGCAGTATCGTGCGAAGGTTTCTGATCCAACCGGTATGTTCTATATTAGTGCAAGTTCGTATCAGCCGGAGGCTATGCTTCAGTTGGCGAAGATTGATACTGATATGCCGTCCTTTGTGGTTGTTGTCGGAAAACCGAATACGTATACTACGCCGGAGGGAAGAGTTCTGGTTTCTGTGCGCGCGGAGGCTGTGCAGGTTGTTGACCGCGAGACTCGCGATCTGTGGATTCTGGATACTGCGCGCGCAACTCTGGACAGGGTTGATGTTATGTTCGGCGCGGAAGGGGCTGTTTCTGCTGATGCGGCGCTCGCAAAGGAGACATATCCGCAGAAGGCAGAGCACTGGAAGAAGATCGTATTCGACGCGCTTTCCAAATTGGTCTAACCAATTTCCTTTTTTCCAGGGTGTCGAGAGCGCTCTGATTAATTTCGAAGCTTATTTATGCTTCCGGATACAACTATGTTACCTCGCAAGTCAGACAGTTACTCACCTTGAGTGAACTGGTTCTGAGGCCTTGCCATGCTTTACTTTCTTCGAAGCAAGTTGCTTCGAAGGGTTTATAAGTTCTAATGACTAATATGTTAGAGCACCT
>JAGARL010000151.1 GCA_017622255.1 Methanocorpusculum sp. | reverse complement strand
TCACGGATTGCGGCGAGGATTTCCTCTTTGGTGATTGCCGAGAACCGGGCACGATAAATCGGGACGGTCTTGTTTACCGCACGGATGAGCTCAAAGGCTTCCTTTCCAATGAGTTCTCCCTCGGTATCAAAGTCCGTCGCGATGGTGACCCTGGTCGCTTTGCGGGCTTCCCGCTGCATCATGGAGACGAGTTTTTTCTCGGTCGGTTTCTTCTCGATGCCGGCAGTGATTAAGGAGCGCGGAGGGTGTTCCTCGCTTCTCCAGTTTTTATAGCCTTCCACGAAGTCCACTTCGACCACGTGTCCGCGAAGGCCCATGACCACACAGTCATTGACGAAGTACTGAACAACCATTCCGTCACGCTTTGCCTGAACTTTTCCGGGACCGGATAAGAATGCGGCGATGCGTTCTGCAACGATGTTCTTTTCGGCAATTATCAGGTGCATTGAGGGTTACTCTCCGAGGATTTCCGAAATCATTGCGTGGATTTCACGCGGGTCGGACTTGCCTTTGGTCTCCTTCATGACCTGACCGACGATGAAGTTTAAGGCTCCCTTCTTTCCTGCTTTGTGGTCGGCAACTGCCTGCGGGTTCTTCTCGAGGATTGCCTCAACGATTCCGCGGAAGCTCTCACCGGATTCACGGGCAAGACCGAGGCGCTCGACGATTGCAGACGGAGCTTCGCTCTTTGCTTCGGTGTGGAGTGCGTCAAGCCAGACACGGAGAACCTCGACACCTGCCTTGTCGGTAATCTTCTTGTCGCGGACAAGGCCGATGAGTTCTGCAAACTGGTCTGCGTGGCCTGCAACTTCGGAGACATGCATGTCGCGGTAGTTGAGTTCTCCCATTAAGATGTCGGCGGTCCAGGATGCGGCAAGGGCAGCTCCAACCGGGGCGATGGTCTCGTAGAACTCTGCAAGCTTTAAGTCACCCGTGAGGGTTCTTGCATGGTTTACGGCAATGCCGTACTGGGACATGAAGCGGTCGCGGCGTGCGTCCGGAAGTTCCGGAAGTTCAATGTCTTTTACCCAGTCAGCGACACGGATGACCGGCAGGTCCGGCTCCGGGAAGTAGCGGTAGTCGTTTGCGGTTTCCTTGGAACGGGCAGAGGTGGTGGTTCCCTTTCCTTCCTGGAAGTGACGGGTCTCGCGGACGATGCGTCCTCCGCGGCGGATGAGGTTCTTCTGACGGGTGATTTCGAAGGTTAATGCCTTCTCGACACCTTTGTAGGAGGTGATGTTCTTAATCTCAACACGCTCGTGTCCTTTGATGGAGATGTTTGCGTCAACACGTAAGGATCCTTCCTTTTCCGGATCGAAGACATCTAAGTACTCGAGGGTTGCTCTGAGTTTGTTTAAGAGACGGCGTGCCTCTTTCGGAGAGGACATCTCCGGCTCGGTAACCATTTCGATTAACGGGATACCGGAACGGTTGTAGTCGACAAGCGTGTAGTAGCCGCGTTCTTTGTTGCCCATGTGGACGAGACGTCCCGGGTCTTCTTCGACGTGGATTCTGGTTAAGTTGACAACCTTCGGGTTTCCGGCGTCGTCTTCGATTTCGATGTATCCGCCGATTGCAAGCGGGTCATCGCCCATCGTAATCTGGTATGCTTTTACTAAGTCCGGGTAGAAGTAGTTCTTTCTGCAGAACTCGCCTTCTTCGGGGATGGTGCAGTTTAAGGCTTTTGCGACCTTTAATGCGTACTCGACTGCCTTCTTGTTTAAGACCGGAAGTGCTCCCGGAAGACCTAAGCAGACCGGGCAGACGTGGGTGTTTGGTGCATCTGCTCTGAAGTCTGCAGAACATCCGCAGAATAACTTGGATTTGGTGTTTAACTGACAGTGGACTTCAAGACCGATGATTACCTGGAATTCTTCTGCCATTTCAGCATGCCTCCTCAAATGCAAGTGCAGCGTTTAATACTGCTTCTTCGTCGTACATTCTTCCCATGAGCTGTAAGCCGACCGGCATGTTGTGTGCGGTGCCGCACGGGACAGAGATTGCCGGGATGCCTGCGATGTTGGCAGGTACTGTTAAGATATCTGCCTGGTACATCTGGAGGGGATCTTTGGTTAACTCGCCGAGTTTCGGTGCGACGTTCGGCATGGTCGGACCGGCAAGTAAGTCGCATTCGGTTAATGCTTTGGCGAAGTCTCTTGCAATCTGCTGTCTTGCGTAGCGTGCTTTGACGTAGTACTTTCCGTAGTATCCGGCAGAGAGTGCGAAGGTTCCAAGGATGATTCTTCTGCGGACTTCGTCTCCGAATCCTGCGGTTCTGACTTTGGTGTAGGCGTCGTGCCACGGCATGTTGGTGTCCGGGGCAATCTCTCCGTATCTGACACCGTCGAAGCGGTCGAGGTTGGAGGATGCTTCACAGGTACAGGTGACATAGTATGCGGCAAGTGCGTACTTCATGGACGGAAGTGAGACGTCGACGGTCTTTGCGCCAAGCTCTTCGAGTTTTGCGATGGCGTTTCTGACGGTCTCGGCAACTGCTTCGTCAACACCTTCGCCGAAGTATTCCTGCGGGATACCGATGGTTTTGCCTGCGATATCTGCTTTGAGTCCGGCAAAGTCGTACGGTTTGTTGACAGAGGTGGAGTCGCGGATGTCGTGGCCTGCAATGACGCTGAAGAGTTTTGCGGTGTCGGTGACGTTGTTTGCCATCGGACCGATCTGTTCGAAGGAGTTTGCGTAGGCGATTAATCCGAAGCGGCTGACTCTTCCGTAGGATGGTTTTAATCCGACGATTCCGCACCATGCGGCTGGGCATCTGATAGAGCCTCCGGTGTCAGAACCAAGGGCCATTGGAACAAGGCCGCCGGCAACTGCTGCGGCAGATCCTCCAGAGGATCCTCCGGTAACACGGGTGGTGTCTCTCGGGTTTAAGGCAGGGCCGAATGCGCTGTTTTCTGTGGTGGAACCCATGCCGAATTCGTCCATGTTGGTTTTTCCGGCGATGACGGCTCCTGCCTGTTTCAGGAGGGTTACGGCGTGTGCATCGTACGGCGGGATGTAGCCTTTGAGGATTTTGGATGCACAGGTGGTTTCGATGTCTTTGGTGGAGATGTTGTCTTTGACGGCGACACGGATTCCTTTTAAGATTCCGTCACCTTCTCCGGCAATTTCTGCTTCGCTTAAGAATGCGTTGTATTTGTCTGCCATTTAGACCACCTTCGGGGCACGGATGTATCCCTCTTCAGGGTTGTGGGAGTTCTTTAAGGCATCCTCCTGGGATAAGGATTCGGTGACCTCGTCCTCGCGGAAGACATTGAAGAGTTTTCTTTCTAAGGAGCCTTCAATCTCTAAGGTATCTAAAATGTCGAAGTATTCGAGGATTGCGTTGAATGAGCCGGTGAATGCAGTAAGCTCTCCCTGCGGGACGCTTAAGTCTGCCAGTCCGGCAATCTGGATTACATCTTCTTCAGTTATCATAGGCCTGATGTGAAGTTATGGTGTACACGTTTAATTCTTCCGCGTGATAAACCTGACGACAGATATACTATAATAGTATAGAAAATAGAGCGGGAGATAGTATGAAGAAGCCGGTGTCACGCAGGCGCGGGACAAAAAAAGCAGAGAGAGCCTTATACTCTCTCGCGAATCTCTGCGGTAATCTTTTCGACGAACTCTTCTGCCGTCATCGAGACGGTCTTGCTGTCACGGGTTCTGACAGAAACCGTTCCGGTCTCGACCTCTTTCTCGCCGATGATAATCATATACGGAACACGCTCCGTGTACTGAGCCTGACGAATCATGTAGCCAATCTTCTCATTTCTATTGTCAAGCTCGACACGAATCTTTGCGTCCTTTAACATCTGGTAAACCTTCTCGGCATACTCTGCACTCTTCTGCGAGACCTGCAGAACCTTTGCCTGCATCGGTGCAAGCCAGACCGGGAATCTTCCGGCGAAGTGCTCGGTTAAGATACCGATGAAACGCTCGATGGAACCGAAGCAGACACGGTGAATCATAATCGGTCTCGGTCTCTCATCGTTTTCATCGACATAGGTTAAGTCGAAGTTAATCGGCATCTGGAAATCGAGCTGGATAGTACCGCACTGCCAGGTTCTGCCCAGACAGTCGCGTAAGTGGAAATCAATCTTCGGACCGTAGAATGCGCCGTCGCCCTCGTTAATCGTGTACGGAAGGTTCAGGCTCTCTAAAGCGTTCTTGAGACCGTTGGTTGCTGCCTCCCAGTCCTCGTCGGAACCCATGCTGTCCTCCGGACGGGTGGAAAGTTCGAGGAAATACTCGAAGCCGAACTTGGAGTAGACGGTATCAATGAGGTTTACCACACGGGCGATTTCCTCTGCAATCTGGTCGCGGCGCATGAAGATGTGGGCATCATCCTGCGTGAAGGATCTGACACGGAACAGACCGTGCAGGGTTCCCTTCAGCTCGTGGCGGTGAACAGTTCCCAGTTCTGCAAGGCGCATCGGAAGCTCTCTGTAGCTGTGCGGCTCGTTTGCGTAGGTTAAAACGCTTCCCGGACAGTTCATCGGCTTGATACAGAAGTCCTCATCGTCGATGACGGTCGTATACATATTGTCCTTATAGTGATCCCAGTGACCGCTCGTCTCCCAGAGCTGGCGGTTCATAATAAGGGGAGTGGATACCTCAACGTAGCCATCGCGGTAGTGGATATCTCTCCAGTAGTCTATAAGAGCATTCTTAAGAAGCATACCCTTGGGGAGGAAGAAGGGGAAGCCGGGAGCCTCGTCGCGGAACATAAAGAGCCCCATCTCCTTACCTATCTTACGGTGATCGCGCTTCTCAGCCTCCTCGAGAAGCTTGAGATAATCGTCAAGCTCAGCCTGAGTCTTGAACGCCGTTCCCTTGACACGGGTAAGCATTTTATTATTGCTGTCATTCTTCCAGTAAGCGCCGGACACACCCATGATCTTGAATGCCTTAAGCGCCTTGGTGTAGCAAAGGTGAGGGCCTGTACACATATCAACGTATTCGCCCTGAGTATAGAAGCTTATTTCGGCATCGGGCGCAAGGTCTCCGATATGCTCGACCTTGTATTTTTCGCCGCGCGACTCCATAAGGGCGATAGCCTCTTCGCGGGGAAGGATAGAGGGTCTAATGGGAAGATTTTCCTTGCAGATCTT
>JAGARL010000150.1 GCA_017622255.1 Methanocorpusculum sp. | reverse complement strand
GAGGAAAGAAGCGAAGTAACTGCCGAGGCTTCCCGCCTGGAAGCAGAGATTTCCGATGCCCGCGAGGAAAAGGCGGTAATCACTAAGCAGATTGCCGAGGCCGAGCGGCAGATGCTCCACTCCAGAAAACTTTTGGACGGCGTCCGCGAAGAGATTTCAAGGCTTTCCAAACGGCAGATGCAGCTGGAAGCACATCAGCAGGCATCGGGTGCATCCGACCGGGCAATTTCTGCGGTATCCGGAATGGACGGGGTGTTCGGTACCGTCTCCAAACTGGGTAAGGTCTTAAACGCCCAGCACACGGTTGCTTTGAATATTGCCGCCGGCGGCAGACTCAATAATGTTATTGTGGATACCGACCAGACGGGAGCAAACGCCATCCGCTACCTGAAAGAAGAGCGTCTGGGAAGACTTACCTTCCTGCCGCTGAACAAGATGAAGATTCAGCCGCCGCTTCCGCCTCTGGCCGGAAACGGTATCATTGATTATGCCATCAACTTAATCGACTTCGAGCCGGAGTTCCGCGATGCCTTTAATCTGGTGTTCGGGCAGACGGTGGTCGTCGAAAACCTGGATGCCGGACGGCGTCTGATGGGAAGATACCGCATGGTGACCTTAGACGGCGAACTGCTTGATAAGGGCGGTGCCATGACGGGCGGTTCTATTAACAAGAACATCCGGGGATTCGGGGTGGCGGTCGGCCATGAGGCGGCAGAGCTTTCGGCAAAGATTGCCGAACTCCGTGAAGAGGAAGAGGACTTAGCGGCTGCCGAGCGCCGTCACCGTGCGGTTTCCGAAGGTCTTCGTGAAGACCGGACTGCGGCTGACTCAAAGATTACTACCCTTGAGCTGAAGCTTGCGGACTGCGGAAGAAAGTTGGACAAGATTGCGTCTGATGAAATCGAGGCCGCACGGCTTCTGGAAGAGACGGAACGCGATGCAAAGGAGAACGCGGCAAAGGTTGCTGCCCTTGAGGCAGAGATTGATGAGGTCTCGACGGAAATCGAGGGACTGAATGCCCGGATTGCCGAGATTCGCGCTGTCCTTGATGAAGAGGAGTTCAACCTCTTAACCGATCAGCTTCAGCGGGCACAGAAAGACCTCGCAAATGCCGAGCGCCGTCTGGAGACCAAGACGAACGCATTAAATGATGTTCTTCTGGAACGCCGGCACTTCAAGCAGAATGTGGAAGAGCGCACTGCCGAGCGGACGACGATTGAAGAGCGGAATGCAGAGCTGGATGCAGAGATTGCCGCCTGCAATGCGGATATCGAAAAAGCAAAGGCTGCACTTGCCGCATATGAGGATCAGTTAAAGGCGTTCTCCGGAGAACTGGAGGCGCTTTCCTGCGAACGCGCCCGCGTACAGGAAGCAGCAGATGAGGCACAGTTCAGAATCACTTCTCTCCAGGGCGATGTGGAACGCTGTGTGGTGCAGATTTCCGCGTTCGATGAAAAGTCTGCGGCACTGACTGCCGAGATTTCCGAGATGAAGGGTTCGGTCGAGGAAGAGATTGAGTGCGAACTGAGTCTTTCTGAGATTCAGGACGGTATTATTACAACCGAGCGGGCGATTCGAAAGCTCGGCAATGTGAATATGTTGGCCATTGAGCAGTTCGATGAGCTGGAACGCAAGACGCTCGAAAAGACGGAGAAGAAGAATACGCTCTCCCGCGAACGCGAGGCCATCCTGGAAAAGATTGAGAGTTTCCGGCAGATGAAGCATGATGCGTTCATGGATTCGTTTACCGCAATTAATGAGAACTTCCAGAGAATCTATCACCGCTTAAACGAAGGTGACGGACGGCTTGTCCTGGATAATTATGAGGACCCGTTCCTTGGCGGTATGACCTTTGAGGTGTCTCCGCGCGGAAAGGAGGTTCACCGCTTAAACATGATGTCCGGCGGAGAGAAGTCTCTGACAACACTTTCGTTTATCTTTGCGATTCAGCAGTATATGCCGGCACCGTTCTACGCACTGGATGAGATTGATTCGAACCTGGATGGTCTGAATGTTGAGCGTCTGTCCCAGCTGGTCCGCGAGATTTGTGCAAACACGCAGTTCGTGATTGTGTCGCACAGAAAACCAATGATTGAGGCGGCTGACCGGATGATGGGAGTAACCGTACGTCCGGGAGATAAGAGTACGCTGGTGACCGGCGTGAAGATGGTGGAGTAATGCCGGAGTTTGTTCTGCCCCAGGGGGAAAATGAGGAGCCTATTGCTATCTTAGTAAAGATGGTCAAAGACGGCGTCCTTGACCCCTGGAATATTGATATTGCAGATTTGACTGATAAGTTCTTAGCAGAGCTTGAGGCACGCCGGGCAATGAGTCTGCGTGTCTCCGGTCTGACGATTTTTTATCTGTCGGTTCTGGTGCGGATGAAGTCCGAGCTTTTGGATGAGCCGGAACCGGAAGAAGAGTATGTAGATGATTTCTTCGAGGAAGGGGAAGACGGGGAGTTTTCGGAGCGCGCTCTTGGCCCTATTGAACTTCTGGAGCGGGAGATTGACCGCCGGATTAAGCGTAAGGATGTAAGAAAGCGGCATACGAATCTGTATGAGTTAATCAAGCAGCTGCGTCTGGCGGAGAAGTCGGAGCGCAGAAGAATCCGGCGTCAGCGGCTGATTGATTCCGAGGATGATTTGTTTTCCCCGGATGCAGAGGAAGTCGTGGGTATTGCGCATGAGGAGAAGTATGAGGAACTCGCCGAGGAGATTTATGCGTTTATTGCGCGCTCTTCGGATGCGCGTGATGTGGGGGTTTCTATCATGGAAATCTGCGCGGCATTCCACTGGCCGCTCTATATGGTCTATTTGCCCTGCCTTTTCCTCGCGCAGGGGGGGAGGGTTGAGATCGAACAGGAGGAGATTTTCGGGGATTTGTGGGTTGTTGTAACCGGCAGCGAAGAGGTTGGGGGTGCATGATTTTATGACAAGAGGGGAAATTATCTTCCGTGTTTTCATGGTTTTGTGGATTTTTGCGATGATTGTTATTCTCATCTCTGCTCTCAGTTCGATATTTCTTTACTGAATCGTCGAATCGAAGCTTATTTATGTTTCCGCATACAACTATGTTACCTCGCAAGTCAGACAGTTACTCACCTTGAGTGAACTGGTTCTGAGGCCTTGCCATGCTTTACTTTCTTCGAAGCAAGTTGCTTCGAAGGGTTTATAAGTTCTAATGACTAATATGTTAGAGCACCT
>JAGARL010000149.1 GCA_017622255.1 Methanocorpusculum sp. | reverse complement strand
TCGTACTGTGCGCCGAACTGATTGAAGCCCACGGGCAGAACGGAGAGGAATCCTTCTTTCTGCCGTAAGGTCAGTCTGTCCACCGACATTTTGGAGCGAGTCAGCTCCATGGCGATCTCGCTCTGCAACTCCTTGAGGGAGTCCATGTCCTTTGCCTTCAGCTCGATAAATACCGAGCAATGCAGAAGGGGTTCACGGTTCTTTCGCAGGTTGGCCAGGAGTTCGATCACGTCCTGGAGGTTGCCTTCGGCTTCGATGGTATCGTTCATGTCGTTACCGCCGCTTTTCATCTTGTTACGACGGGTGGCGTTCTGAATGATCTTCCTTTGCTCCATTGCCTCCACCAATCGGTGGTAGATGCGGAGCGTTACGCCGTTGCGGTCGGCAAGCTGCGAGAGGATGGCCTGTTCCTCGGTAGAGGGCGGATACTCACGGATTACCCACACGCAACGGTAGCTGTCGCCGACGATATAATGGTCGGATAAAAATTTCACGGTGCCGGGCAGGATCATATCGAAGAAGTCCTTGGTGCGGATTTCCTCCATCTGCTCCGGCGTGAGAACTTTTGGGGTTCGTTTTGACATTTTTCCTCCTTCCGCCGCTTTGCGGACAGAGGACAAGACGAGCCGTCTTGCCGTATCCGCAAAACGACTGATTCATATTGGGATTTAGGTTTCTTCGGCGATGACGAGAAGCCTTCCGCTTTTCGCCGAGCCGTAGCAGGTGGAGAGGATGAGCTTCTGCCTGCCGTCCTTGACTTCGATGTCCTCGTACCGCTTATCGTAGATGTCGGTCTTTATCACCTCGGTTACCGTAAAGTACCGCACACCGTCTGCCATTTCCAGCTCTATGACGGGGTGCTGTTCTCGGAAGGTCTTATCGAGGTATTTTTTCAGATCGGAGAACATAGTTCCGTTCTTCATGTTGTGACCGTAAATGATGAGGTTGGTGTCGGGGGTGCATCGGTAGTCGAGGAACGGAACACCCGATACGCTGTATTTCTTCTCGAAGTTCTTCCGCAGGTATTTCTGCGGATCGTTCGGGGTATGCATTACGGGATAGTTTACCGCCGTGCCTTCGATACAGATCCAACCGATGCATTCACCGTTCTGCTCCATAATGGGAGCAAGGTTTCGCTTCTGTTCGGTTGGCTCCGGCTCAGTTTCGGCATCGATAGTTTCTTTCGTCGTATCCTCGGTAGAGTCGGTGGACTCGGTTTCGGAGGCCGGCACGGTCGTTTCCTTCGGCTTTTCTACAAGCTCGGCGAGTTCGTCAAAGGCATGACGGTCGCTTGCTCGGTCAGCGTATTCTTTCCACGCCATACCGAGGGACACGAGGCAGACCGCCGACAGCAGAAGAAGCAAAATAATAAGGCTAATCCTCCGTTTCTTCATCGTCCACCTCATAGAACTGTTCGCCGTCTATATCGGGCATATGCTCACCGTTCATCGAGGCGTCGAAGTAAAGGGCAAGGAAGCGTTTGATATCCGCTTTCTTCATGCGTTTTACCTCGAAGCCCTGTTCGGATATGATCTTTTCGATACGGTTGGCGTTTTGGAAGACCTGCTCCGGTTTTAAGCCCTTGCACCTTGCAATGAAGAGAAACTGTCGGGCGGTCGCCATCTCCACCTGAATGCTGTCGAGGAAGTCCATATCCTTTTTGAGCAGTCGGCGCACCTTCGGGTTGTTTTCCTCGGTAAGCCTGCTTTGCAGATACGCCTTGTTATCGTCGAAGCATTCGGAGGAGTCGGTGCAGGTGATCTCGATGTCGGGAATCGCCGACAGTACCATCATCAGATGGCGCACCTTGATCTCAATGTTCACAGCCGACAGCACCGATATATTGGTGGGCGAAACGAGGTAGAATAACAACTCTCCCTTGCTCGTTGCCAGACCGTATTTGGTGAAGGTCTTGATGCCCATGAGATCCTGCACGGAGCGTCCTTTTTTCTTTTTCTGCGGTTTGTTTTCCTTTGCCATGATCGTCACC
>JAGARL010000148.1 GCA_017622255.1 Methanocorpusculum sp. | reverse complement strand
GTTACAATCGGCTCGTCTTCTGTTACGATTACGGTGTGCTCGAACTGTGCGACAAAGCTTCCGGCAACATCAGATAAGACATGGTAGTCATAGAGATTGCCCTGCTTTAAAAGCGTCGGGATTGCAAGCTCTGCCTTCGGGATGCCGAGCCATCGGCGGGAGAACGGAAGGCCGCACATCTCATCCGCCTTCTTTAAGATTTTGCGTCCGGTCGGAGAACGTACCGGGGCATCGCCTACCACCTGATAAATCTCGGCACGCGTTGCCTCGTGGACCGAGCCGGAACCGGTTGTTGCGAAAGGCTCTATCGCGATAACTGAATCATTTCTCAGCACTCCGGTACCGAAAAGTCCGGTGTTCGGGATGGAGAGTCCGTGGTGCAGACTGTAGCGGCCGAGGCCGTGACCGGTTAAGTTTACAATCGGTTTGAATCCGTAGGAGGTAATTGTCTCCTCGACGACTTTGCCAATTTCAGAAACAACCAGTTCCGGCTTAACCACAGAGATTGCCGCATCAAGCGCCTTCTGTGCCGCCTCGCAGAGTTTCTCGTGGTCACCGAGGTTGATGGTGACAGCAGTGTCTGCGATGTATCCTTCGACATGCGTTCCGATATCCAGTTTTACCAGGTCGCCTTCGGCAAAGACGCGGTCATCGACCGGGGACGGGGTGTCGTGAGCGGCACACTCGTTAATCGAGATATTCGGCGGGAAGGAAGGAGACACCCCTGCCGCCTCGAATTTATCCAGGACCATATCGAAAATATCGGTGTGCAGGACGCCGGGTTTAATCTCGGCAGCACAGGAGTGGAGGACAGCCTTGGCAACTCTGCCGGCTTCCAGATAACAGTCAAGCTCTGTATCGTTCATACTACTATTAATTCCTCCTCAAAGGTAGTAAATCTATCAAAGCCGTCTTCGGTAACAGCCCCCATATCCTCTAACCGGACGCCGCCGATTCCCGGATAATAGAGTCCGGGCTCGACCGTTACCACATTTCCTTCCTCAAGGATTCCGCCGCGCACGGAAAGCGACGGGTTTTCATGGATGGCAAGGCCGACACCGTGGCCCAAGCTGTGGATAAATCCGGAAGTGCCGGCAGTGACATAGCCTTTCTCCGTGAAATAGTCGGCTGCCGCGTTGTGTACATCCGCACCGGAAACGCCTGCCCGAATGAGTGATACGGCAAGCTCCTTTGCCTCGTGGACAACTTCATACATCCGGCAGATTTCATCAGAGGGTTTTCCCTTGGATATAGTGCGCGTCATATCCGCAAAGTATCCGGTCTCAATATCGCGCGGGAAGACATCCAGAACAATCGGCTGATTGGCAAAGAGCTGTCCCTCGCCTTTTGCATGCGGAAGGGCGGTATCTGCTCCGCAGGAGGCGATGGTGTCTTTATCATCTAAGCCCATGCGGAAGAATGCTTCATGCATAATCGCGCGAAGCCGCTCGGAAGTAAGCGGAGAATCCTCAAACAGCAGCCCGCCGTTTTCGTCAACCTCTGCTTTGCGGACGGCATCGACAGCGAGAGCTACTCCTGCTTCATTTTTTTTCTGGACGGCGCGAATCTTTTCGATTTCATCCGCGGTCTTTTTTGCCCGCATCGAAAGCACGGTGTCCAGGTCCACCGAAACTTCTGCGGTT
>JAGARL010000017.1 GCA_017622255.1 Methanocorpusculum sp. | reverse complement strand
TTTACAGAGAGGATATTAGATGCTTCACGGATGGATAGAGCAGGAAGGACGGATTCTCTCCGCAGCGGAAGCGGAGAGACTGACCGCAGAGGAGCTTGCTTCCTGCGGCGGGGAGTTTTTTCTCGAGACAGCAGAACTAACGGCCCGTGACTGCTACGGAATTATGCCGGCAAACCATCCGGCAGGCGTGGTATCTTCTGATTCCAGAACACTGCAGGTCCGCCCTAAAGTACCGACACTTGGTCTGGAGGATGCAGTCGTAGAAGCCGTGCGTCTTCGCTGTTCTTCGGATGCGGTCGTAACTCTTTCGGGAGGAGTTGACTCAACGCTCGTTGCCGCCCTCTCCGGACTTCCGGCGATTGCTGTCGGAGCCGAAGGCTCTCATGATGCGGATGCCGCAGAACGGGCGGCGGAAGCGCTTGGGGTAAAACTTACGCTGCATACTATCACCTTCGACGAGGTCGAAGCGGCAGTACCGGAGGTTCTGCGTATCCTGCCGCGGAAAAATCCAATGGACCTGGAGCTTGCGGTAACCGGATACTTCATCTGCCGGCTGGCAAAACAGTGCAAAGCGTCCCGTATTCTAACCGGCCAGGCGGCGGATGAACTGTTTGCCGGATATGCCCGCTACGGAAGAACCGATACTCTGCGGGCTGATTTGGAGAAGGACTTTGCAGGCCTTACCCTCCAGCGGGAACGCGACTCAGCCCCCGCACAGCATTTCGGTGTCTGGTACTCGCTTCCCTATATGGACGAACGCGTTGTCCGCTGTGCCCAATCTCTGCCGGCTGAGGAACTTGTCTCCGGCGAGTTGCGAAAAGTTGCCCTCCGCAAAGTTGCGGAAAAGTACCTCCCGGAAGAGTTTGCCTGGAAACCGAAAAAAGCCATGCAGTATGGAAGCGGGGTTTCAAAGATGCTTGCCCGGCTTTCGAAGAAAGAGGGATGCAGGAACACCGCGGAACTGATAGAAAAGATTAGCATCTCTGATGGAGAATAGATGAGCATGGATTATCTGGCAATACTGATAGGATTTGTTGTCATCTGCTTTTTCGTGGTGATTCTGACCGGCTTCCTGGAAGCACGGCTGAAAAAGAACAAGGAACAGCCCGCAGCAGAAGAACCTGCTGAACCGGCACCGGACTTTACCGTCGGCAGAATCTATCAGATGGAGGACGGCTCGTTTGCAAAATATGCCGGAAACGGAAAGTTCCTGAAAGTGAAAAAATAATCTCTCTTTTTCCCCTGCCTCATTCCAAAGACTGATAAACAGTTCACACTAATACTAACAGATGAAAAATCTGGTGGTAAAAGGAGCGCGGCAGCACAATCTCCAGAATATCTCAGTCACGCTCCCCCGCGATAAATTAACGGTCATCACAGGTGTCTCCGGATCCGGCAAATCCACACTCGCCTTTGATACCATCTACGCCGAAGGCCAGAGACGATATGTCGAGTCACTCTCCGCCTACGCACGGCAGTTCTTAGGGCAGATGACCAAACCGGATGTGGACTCCATCGAAGGCTTATCCCCCTCGATTGCTATCGAGCAGAAAACCACCTCCAAAAATCCCCGTTCCACCGTCGGCACGGTAACGGAAATCTATGATTATCTGCGTCTCTTATTCGCCCGCATTGGTGTTCCGCACTGTCCGAAACACAAGGTAAAAATTGAATCCCGAACACCGGAACAGATAGCAGATGCCATCATCCGCGATTTTGACGGCATGGTAACCATCTTCGCTCCGGTCATCCGCAAAAAGAAGGGAACGTATGAACAGCTCTTCAAAGACTTAAACGCAGACGGATTTTCCCGAGTCAGAGTTGACGGGCAGATTTACCGGACGGATGACGAAATCAAACTGGGCAGATACATCATGCACAACATCGACATCGTCATCGACCGCTGTGACACAGAAGACAAAAGCCGCATCAATGATGCAGTAGAGACTGCCCTCACCCGTACCGAGGATGGACTCGTCTATGCAAACGGCGGCGGAGAGGATGAGAAGGACAAAGTCTATTCTGCCCGACTGGCATGTCCTATCTGCGGACTCTCCTTCGAAGAGCTCCAGCCGAGAATGTTCTCCTTCAACAGTCCGTTTGGTGCATGCCCTACCTGCAACGGTCTCGGCTTCCAGATGATCTTCGACCCGGACTTAATCATCTCGGACAAAAACCTCTCCATCGCAGACGGAGCGGTAAACGTCTACAAAAACTTCCTCGACGGATACCGCGTACAGTTCTTAGACGCCGTCGCCAAACATCTGGGCTTTACCCTGATGACGCCAATCAAAGACTTAACCGAAGAACAGTACAACGGATTAATGTACGGCGTCTCGG
>JAGARL010000147.1 GCA_017622255.1 Methanocorpusculum sp. | reverse complement strand
GATGATAGGAATATTAGGCGGAACCGGCAGTGCAAAGTCCACTTTAGTCCAGCTCATCCCGCGTCTCTATGATGCAACAGAGGGATGCGTTAAAGTCGGCGGGCGGGATGTGAAATCCTATGATGTAACAGCGCTTCGAAATGCCGTCTCTATGGTCCTGCAGAAGAATGTGCTCTTCTCCGGAACTATTTCCGAAAACCTCCGCTGGGGAAACCCGAAAGCAACGGATGCGGAACTCCGCCATGCCTGCAAACTTGCCCAGGCGGACAGCTTCATTGAATCCTTCCCCGAAAAATACGAGACACACATCGAACAGGGAGGGACAAATGTCTCAGGCGGTCAGCGTCAGCGGCTCTGCATTGCACGGGCACTGCTTCGCCGCCCGAAGATTCTCATCCTCGACGACTCCACATCCGCGGTTGATACCAAAACCGATGCCCTCATCCGTCAGGCATTCAGGGAAGAGATTCCGGACACCACCAAAATCATCATCGCCCAGAGAATCTCCTCGATTGAAGGGGCAGACAGAATTATCGTCCTTGACGGAGGACGGATTCATGACATCGGCACACACAGCGAACTCTTGTCCCGCTGTGCAATTTACCGCGACATCTATCAGTCGCAGACCAAAACGGAGGGTGCATAAATGCCGCCGAAGATTGGACACCACAGCGGAGCAAAGCCGAAAAATGCCAAAGCAACAATTCTTCGGATTCTCTCCTATCTGAAAGAGTACCGCATCCGCTTCGCGGTTGTCCTCATCTCTCTGGTGATAGGGTCTGTAACCGGCGTTGCAGGCTCGCTTTTTATCGAGCATCTGATTGACAACTACATCACCCCGCTTGTGGGGCAGGCAAATCCGGACTTTACCCCGATGCT
Source organism: Methanocorpusculum sp. (assembly GCA_017622255.1). Classification (GTDB taxonomy): domain Archaea; phylum Halobacteriota; class Methanomicrobia; order Methanomicrobiales; family Methanocorpusculaceae; genus Methanocorpusculum. The sequence goes on along the minus strand of JAGARL010000147.1, from coordinate 3,836 downwards.
TACTGCCATCCTGATTATGGCAGGAATCTATCTCGCAGGAGTAGTATCGACCTTCCTCTACACGCGGCTGATGGCGGTAATCTCGCAGGGCATCTTAAAGAAAGTCCGCGACCAGATGTTTTCCAAAATGCAGGGACTTCCGGTAAGGTTCTTCGACACCCACGCATTCGGCGATGTGATGAGCCGCTACACCAACGATACCGACACCCTCCGGCAGATGATATCGCAGAGTGTTCCGCAGATGGTTTCCTCGATTATCACGATTGTCGCGGTATTCTTTGCGATGATTTCCATCAGCATCCCGCTGACGGTGCTGGTTCTCCTGATAGTGGTTCTCATGCTGTATCTGACCAAAAAAATCGGCGGAGCATCCGCCCGCTCGTTTGTCCGCCAGCAGAAGTCCTTAGGAGACATCAACGGATACATCGAGGAGATTATCAGCGGGCAGAAGGTGGTGCAGGTGTTTACCCGCGAGAAGGCAGTCTCAGACGAGTTCGATGCATTAAACGAGGAGCTTTGCCAGCATGCAACACGGGCAAACACCTTTGGAAACATCTTCATGCCGATTATGGGAAACATCGGAAACATTCAGTTTGTGCTGATAGCTGTGGTTGGAGGATTTATGGCCATCTACGGAAACTGGATTACGCTTGGAGAGATTGCGGCATTCCTGATGCTTTCGAGAAGCTTCTCCCAGCCGATTTCCCAGGTGTCTCAGCAGGTAAGTTCGGTTGTTATGGCACTGGCAGGCGCTGAGCGTATCTTTGAGGTCTTAGATGAAGCACCGGAGACAGACGAGGGAACTGTCCGGCTGGTCAATGCAAAAGAGGTCGCCGGAGAGATTGTCGAGACCGAGGAGGAGACGAACATGTGGGCATGGAGACGCGAGGAAAACGGCATCGTCACCTACGCGAAGATGGAAGGGGAAGTGGTCTTCGAGGATGTGACCTTCTCCTATGTCGAGGGAAAGACGGTGCTCCACAACATCTCCCTCTGGGCAAAGCCGGGACAAAAGGTCGCCCTCGTCGGCTCAACCGGTGCCGGCAAGACGACGATTACGAATCTCATCAACCGGTTCTATGATATTGAGGAGGGAAAGATTCGCTACGACGGAATCAACATCCGCGAAATCAGAAAGAGCGACCTGCGCTATTCGCTCGGTATCGTATTGCAGGATGTAAATCTCTTCACCGGAACGATTATGGAAAACATCCGCTTCGGAAAACTGAACGCGACAGACGAAGAAGTCTATGCGGCAGCAAGGCTTGCCAATGCGGATGACTTCATCCGCCGTCTTCCGGAAGGCTACCAGACGGTTATCGCCGGCGACGGAAGCAGTCTCTCACAGGGACAGCGCCAGCTTCTCTCGATTGCAAGAGCCGCTATCGCAAATCCGCCGGTGATGATTTTGGATGAAGCAACATCTTCTATCGACACCAGAACCGAAGCTATCGTGCAGGCCGGAATGGACTCGCTGATGAAGGGCAGGACAGTGTTTGTCATCGCACACCGGCTCTCGACGGTCCGCAATGCGGATGTGATTTTAGTAATTGAAGGCGGAAGAATTATTGAACGCGGAAACCATGCAGAACTTCTTGAGAAGAAGGGACGGTATTATCAGCTCTATACGGGTGCGTTTGAGCTGGAGTAACATTCTTTTTTCCTGTTTTGCATATCACTGTAGGAGCGTTTTCCCTACGCGAAAACTACGCGAAAGAAAACGAAAAACGCTCCCACACACTCTAAGAATACACCCAATAACCACAAACCCCGCGGGCAACATTATAACCCCTCACACCTAATAATATAGACAATAATGACGGACTCCATACTCAATACAAAAAAAGCCGACTACCGGATAGGAATCGATATCGGCTCAACCACCGTCAAAGTAATCATCCTCGATGAAAACGGAGAAATTCTCTTCCGCTCCTACGAGCGTCACTTCTCCAAAGTCAGGGAAAAGACCGCAGAAGTATTAGAGCGGGCAAAGCCGATTCTCGCCGGAAAAACAATCGCCCTCTTAATCACCGGCTCGGCAGGTCTAGGTGTTTCCAAATCCGCAGACATCCCCTTCATCCAGGAAGTATTTGCCACCGCAAAAGCCGTTGAAACCTACATCCCCGAGACCGACTCCGTCATCGAACTCGGAGGAGAGGACGCAAAAATCATCTTCTTCAAAGGAAGCCTCGAAGAACGCATGAACGGCTCCTGTGCAGGAGGAACCGGCGCATTCATCGACCAGATGGCAACGCTCTTAAACGTCAGCGTAGAAGAGCTGGACCGCTTATCCGCAGACTTCGAGAAGATTTACCCGATTGCATCCCGCTGCGGAGTCTTTGCCAAGACTGACATTCAGCCCATCTTAAATCAGGGCGGAAGAAAAGAGGACATCGCCGCCTCCATCTATCAGGCAGTCGTTGACCAGACCATCGCCGGCTTAACCCAGGGAAGAGCTCTTGGAAAAACCATCGTCTTCCTTGGAGGACCGCTGTACTACTACAAGGGACTTCGCGCACGGTTCAAGGAGACCTTAAACCTCGACGATGACCATGCAATCTTCCCGGAAAACGGCGACTGCTTCGCAGCACTTGGAGCAGCACTTTCCACCGACGGCTTCGAACCGCAGGCATACGAAGACGTCTGTGCGCGGATTGCAGACAGTGTCTCGGATGCGGTAATCACCAACACCATGCCGCCGCTCTTTGAATCGGAAGCAGAATATGCAGAGTTCATCCGCCGCCACAACGCAAACGCCCCGCCGGAAACTGACATCAGCAAATATGCAGGTGATGCCTGGCTTGGAATTGACGCGGGCAGTACAACCACGAAGCTCGTTGTCATCGACAAAGACGGCGGCATCCTCTACACCTACTACGGCTCAAACCGCGGAAATCCGGTGCAGATTGTCTTTGAGGAACTGAAGAAAATCTATGCCGCGGCAGGCGACCGCATCAAAATCCGCGGAGCGGCTGTTACCGGATACGGCGAAGAACTGATTAAAAACGCATTCAACCTGGATGCGGGTCTGGTTGAAACGGTTGCCCACTTCAGAGCTGCCAGACACTTCAACCCGGATGTCGACTTCATCATCGACATCGGCGGACAGGACATGAAATGCTTCAAAATCAGAAACGGTGCTGTTGACAGCATCTTCTTAAACGAAGCATGCTCCTCCGGATGCGGTTCGTTCATCGAAACGTTTGCAAGAGCTCTTGGATACGAAATCGAAGAGTTCTCCAAACTCGGTCTCTTTGTCAAGCATCCGGTAAACCTCGGTTCCCGCTGTACCGTCTTCATGAACTCATCCGTCAAGCAGGCACAGCGTGACGGAGCATCAGTCGCCGACATCTCTGCCGGTCTTTCGATTAGTATCGTCAAGAATGCCGTCTACAAGGTCATCCGGGCAGGAAGCGCTGACGACCTTGGACAAAACATTGTTGTGCAGGGCGGAACGTTCAAGAATGACGCAGTGCTTCGGGCATTCGAGCAGGAATTACACCGCAATGTAACACGCCCCACCATCGCCGGAATCTCCGGAGCATATGGTGCAGCACTGCATGCAAAGGACTTAGGACTTGCTGAATCCTCAATTCTCACCGAAGCACAGCTTGCAGAGTTCATCCACAAGGCAAAGCCGATTACCTGCAAACTCTGTACGAACCACTGCAGTTTAACGGTCAACACCTTTGACAACGGCAGACGTTTCGTCTCCGGAAACCGCTGCAGCAGACCTTTGGGTAAGGAAAAGTCCGCTCTCCCGAACCTTGCCCGCTACAAGTATGACAAACTCCTCTCGTACCACGGAGTAGAAGGCGCTCCCCGCGGAAAGATTG
>JAGARL010000146.1 GCA_017622255.1 Methanocorpusculum sp. | reverse complement strand
CCGTCTCCTACAAGCCGCAGTATGTAACCGCCGACCCGAACTCTTCTGATACGGTTGAGTACATCCTGCGCCAGGCAACCCGCAAGTTCGACTCCTCCTACTATCAGCACGAAATCATCGAGCCGCTGGGACTCGGCGCACTGCTCCAGTCCGAGGTCAGAACGCTTTCCGGCGGAGAACTGCAGAGAGTCGCAATCGCCTTATGTCTCTCCCGCGATGCAGACTTATACATCCTTGATGAACCGTCCGCACACCTCGATGTCGAGCAGCGCTTAGTGACCACCAAGGTCATCAAGCGTGCGGCAGAGGACAAGGAAGCAGGAGTCATGGTTATTGACCACGACATGTACACCATCGATATGATCTCCGAGCGTCTCTTAGTCTTCGACGGTGTGCCGGGACAGGAAGGTCAGGCACGCGGTCCGTTCGAGATGAAGGACGGTATGAACCTCTTCCTCTCGAACCTCGGCATCACCTTCCGCCGCGACAAGACCGGACGTCCGCGTATCAACAAGCCGGGCTCCTACCTTGACCGCGAGCAGAAGTCTGCAGGCGAGTACTATTACTACGATGCAAAAGAGTCCGAACTCGCCAAGATGGGCGGCGAGTCTGAGGAATAAATACGAGTGAGCAATCCTCACTCAGATTCCCACAAACTATTTTTATTCTGATAATCCATAGAATTCCGTATGAGATTTCGGGTGATTCTTCCAGGAGTGCTTACAGTACTGTGTATACTCTCTGCGGGTTGTATCTTCACTGATACTGCAGAGCCTTCTGTCTCCAAAATCGAAATCATTACCGGCGGGACGAAAGAGACCGTTGTTATCACCGGGGATTTGGATATCAACCACATTTGCGATAACCTGCGTTCCTTAGAACTCGTGAAAATGGAATACAATGAACCAACCGCTCTTGACTATACGCTGAGGTTCTACGATGAAGCAGGAATTCTGATTGCGTCATTGGAGATTTCCAGCCATAATTGGATTGCGTATGACGGATATTTCCACTATGCAGGAGATGGTGAGTTTGACCGGAAATTCATTGATGAGTTGGTTGATGCGGCATTATCCTCCGGTCCAAAGGTATAGGAGATACCGCTCTCTTTTTTTCCGCAATATTTATTAATACTCACTGTGAATTTGCTTGCATGAAGAAAATTGCAGGCATCCTGCTGTTAACAGCTGCAGTCATTCTGACCGCTGGCTGTATCTCTTCGGCAGACCCGGTTCTTGGAACATGGGAACTTGTTGAACCGCTTCCCTATAATGACGGCACTGTTACCTACAACCTGACCTTTGCCGAAGACGGCATCGGGTTAAATTATTATTCCTTCTCCGACCAGGATGAGGTATACTTCTATCCCATCTTCTGGAAGAGCATTGGAGACAACACTTACGAATATGAAGAGGTCATTCTCTTTACCATCTCTGCAGATGAAAAGACAATGACTGATATCTATGACAGAGAATACACCCTCAAAGACGGCATCTGGGTGCAGAATATTGTCGAAGACGACGGATACGCAACCTATGAGTTCGCTGAGGACGGGTTCGGTCTGGAAAAGTACTATCTGGAAGGAGAACTGGAAGAAACCTCTGACTTTGTCTGGGAGTATATCGCTGACCGCCAGATTCAGATTCGCTACATTACCGGCTACACATTCCTTGAGGATGGAACGATGACTACTGAGTTCGTCAAAAAACCGGAAGTCTTTGAAAACGTTGACGGCATCTGGGTAGAAACCCCGCAGCTTGGCGATACGCTTACAACCTACGAATTCCGTGATGATGGAATGTGTGTTCGTACCATCTACAATGAGTATCCAAACGATGTGAAGACAATCTACGACTATTGCTATGTGGAGAATTCTGACGGAACCGGCGGAATTCTGCAGGATGTCTACCTCTACACTGTTGTCTTACAGGATGACGGAACGCTCAAAGATACTGAGTACGGCGACATCCTGGTCAGAGTATAAACTCCCCTTCTTTTTTTTCAGGATTTGTTTTTGACTGCTGATTGATTCTGAGAAAAACGTTCTCTGTATCAAAACAAAAAAAGTAAAAAAGGGATTTAGTTTTTGAAGCTGTGAATCGGTGCCGGGATTCTGCCGCCGCGGGAGACGAACTCCGCACAGCTGAACTTGTTTACCGGCTGGATTGGCGCATAGCCTAAAAGACCGCCGAACTCAACGGTGTCTCCGACATCCTTTCCAATAACCGGGATTAAGCGGACTGCCGTTGTCTTCTGGTTAATCATTCCAATAGCTGCCTCGTCAGCGATAACTCCGGCGATGGTGGTAGCCGGAGTATCTCCCGGGATTGCAATCATGTCGAGACCGACAGAACAGACAGAGGTCATTGCCTCAAGCTTTTCTAAGGTGAGTGCTCCGCGGTTTACTGCATCAATCATACCTTGGTCTTCGCTGACCGGAATAAAGGCGCCGGAAAGACCACCCACAAAGGAGCTTGCCATAACGCCTCCCTTCTTCACCTGGTCGTTTAAGAGTGCGAGTGCCGCGGTTGTTCCCGGAGCGCCGACAGACTCTAAGCCCATCTCCTCTAAGATTTCTGCAACACTGTCGCCGACAGCAGGGGTCGGGGCAAGGGATAAGTCAACTATACCGAACGGAACGCCGAGACGCTCGGACGCTTCGAGGGCTACCAGCTGTCCTACACGGGTGACCTTGAATGCGGTTTTCTTCACAGTCTCGCAGAGGATTTCGAAGTTTTCTCCGTGCACCTGGGTTAATGCATGCTTGACAACTCCCGGTCCGCTGACGCCGACATTGACCACTGCATCGCCTTCGGTAACGCCGTGGAATGCGCCTGCCATGAACGGGTTGTCATCTGGAGCATTGCAGAAGACAACAAGCTTTGCGCATCCCAGAGAGTCGCGGTCTGCGGTTCTCTCTGCAGTCTCTTTGACAATCTCGCCCATTAAGCGGACGGCATCCATATTAATTCCGGTCTTGGTGGAGCCGATGTTAACTGAACTGCAGATTCTCTCGGTCTCTGCTAATGCCTGCGGGATGGAACGGATAAGGTATTCATCCGCCTTGGTCATTCCCTTGGAGACCAGAGCAGAGTATCCGCCGAGGAAGTTCACGCCGGTTGCTTCTGCTGCGCGGTCTAAGGTCTTTGCAATAGTTACAAAGTCCTCCGGGGACTTGCATGCCTGTGCGCCGACTAAGGCAATTGGGGTAACCGAGATTCTCTTGTTAACGATTGGAATACCGAACTCAAGCTCAATCTGCTCACCGGTTTTGACGAGGTCCTTTGCAACGGTGGTAATCTTTTCGTAGATTTTCCGGTTCAGCTCGTCTAAGTTCGTGTCACAGCAGTCGAGAAGACTGATGCCGAGCGTAATCGTTCTGACATCCAGCTTCTCCTGCTGAATCATGGTGTTGGTCTCGTTGACCTCGAAGATATTAATCATGAGTCCCCTCAGATACGGTGCATGCGGGTGAAGATTTCCTCACGCTGACAGCGGATGATGACGCCGATTTCTTCTCCGATTTTTTCCAGTTCCTGCACCATCTCGCCGAATGCAAGTTCAGACGCACTGGTATCAACAATCATCATCATGTTGAAGTACCCCTGTACAATGGTCTGGGAGATGTCCTCGACGTTTACTTTGTTGTTTGACAGATAGGTACAGACTTTGGCGATGATACCGACAGTATCATGGCCGACGACGGTGATAATTACTTTCTCCATAGGTTTAGCTCAGGATTTTGTGATATATGGTTTGTCCTGTCAGGAAATATATCTTCTTTTGAGCGGGGTGTCTGCGAGAGTATTTTTTGGGTTTTTGTTTGGCTTTGTAAGTATGTTTTTCCTACGCGAAAAATACGCGAAAACCACACGAAAAACGCGAAACAAACAAATACACGAAAACCAGCGAAAGGCGCGAAAAACTACCCGCGTTCAAAGTATTCGCACGTACGTACTCAAGCTGTATCCAAAGCATTTGAACGCATGTATCCTTTTCGCGACTTTCGCCGATTTTTCGCGATATTTCTCTTTTCGCGTTTTTCGCGTTGGTTTCGTGTAGATTTCGCGTAGGAAATACGCCCCTGCAAAGCCCCCCGAAAAATCCACCTCTAACCAAAGCCGGGAACGAAGTTGGGAAAAGCCTAAATCATCAGAGAGCCTCTACTAATGTACTATGCATGTGCTCTTTCCGACGGGACGACAGACCAAAGATGCGCTGACTGCAGCTTTATCCGGTATCAAAGATTTTGAGTATGAAATTGCTGTGTCCGGCGAAATTGCCTCCTTCCTGACTCCCGAACGTCTGAAAGATCTCATCGAAAAACATCCGTGTGATGCCGCTGTGGTATCCGGTATGTGCACTGCTGATTTTTCCGCGGTTGCAAAAGAAACCGGGGTTCCGGTTTTCCGCGGCACCCGTCATGCGGCAGATATGCGGCTTGCCGTTCCGCTGCTTCTTTCCGGCAGGCTCTCGGTATCCGAGCCGGCGGATACTCTGTTGGATGCAGAACGCAGAAAAGAAGCACAAAAGCGTCTTGTCAGCCATGAAGAGGAAGCGGACTTTGCATTTTCTCTTCGCGGGGTAAAGTTCGGCGGCAGCTCACGCATCAAGGTCCTCTGCGAAATCATGGATGCACATCGCTGTGCGGCTCTGCGGGAGACTGCAGAGCGGGCGCTTGCCTCCGGTGCCGACGGTATTGATTTGGGATTCGGCTTTGATGCGACAGAAGACGATGTCGTCCGCTGTTTCTCCGAACTTGCCGATTTAGACTGCGTGCTTTCCGTCGATACCCTGTCGCCGGCGCTTATCCGTGCCGCTCTGTTCCGTGCGGACCTGATATTTTCCCTTACTGCAGAAACGATTCCCCTTCTGTCAGATGATGTCAAAAAAGCCGGTGCGGCGGCGGTTATCATCCCGCGTGACGGTGCCGGCCTTACCGAATCGGTTGCCGCCGCCCGTGCCGCAGGACTTGAGATGATTTTTGCCGATCCGCTCCTGCAGCCGCCGCTTTCCGGGATGACGGAATCCCTTGCCGGATTCCTGCCGGAGTTCGGTGCGCCGAAGGTGATGGGATGCGTTAATGTCGTGGAGCTCATCGATGCGGACAGTCCGGGAATCTGTGCCATGCTTGCGGCATCAGCCGCCGAGTGCGGGTGCTGTGCGGTGTTAATCTCCGAACACTCGGATAAAACCGTAGGGGCGGTATCAGAAATGCGCCGGGCAGTATCGCAGATGCAGCTGTCCAGCGGCCGTCCGTATCCCAAGGATGCCGGCGTTGATGTCTTCGTCATCAAGGAAAAGCGCCGGCGTAAAGAGCCGGCCCCGCCGTACGAATCAGTGACTGATGTCTCCGGTGTGCCGGAAAACCTCACCTACGATCCAAAGGGCAGTTTCCGTATCGGAATCGATGGGGACAAAATCGTTGCCGTTCGCCGCGGGCATGCAGTTCGCGGCAGGACTGCTGAGGAAGTGTTTGCGGCCATCCTTGCAGAAGGCGGCGTCTCGCTTCTGGACCATGCGGCATACCTTGGCCGCGAGTTGTACAAAGCAGAACTTGCCATCCGCTTCGGCAGAAGCTTTGAACAGGACGGAGCGTTTTAACCCCGTTTACCGTCCTTTTTTCTTTTCGTTTTTCTTCCGCTGTTTTGCTTCCCGGATTCCGGCGGCATGCATCTCTGCATATTTGTCCGCGGAGGCTGCGGCTTTCTGTGCCTTGCGGATTATCCGCTCCAGTTCTGCGGCAGAGAATACCGTCTTCTGCATGAGAGGGGCGAGACCTTCCCGCACCATTCCGGTCTTCCAGATACGCTCCGCTCCGGTTTCTACCCGTGAGATGTCGCAGGCATCGTTGAATACGATGCAGGAAAAACAGTTCTCCCGTCCGGTTTCAAAAAATGCGGCGGCGGCATCTGCGTGCCGGCGGTTCTGCAGAACCGGATTCGGGAAGGAAAGCACGCGCCCGTCTCCGGTTTTCGTCCACATCCTATCGCGCAGTTTTCCGGAAACGGCACCGGTCATGTGTTTGCACTCGAAGATGTAGATTCCGGACGGGTGGATGAAAACGGCATCTGCTTCGGTGACGCCGTTTGGGGTTGGGAGATAGAGTGCTGTTGGTGCGGCGTAGGCTGT
>JAGARL010000145.1 GCA_017622255.1 Methanocorpusculum sp. | reverse complement strand
TCGCGGAACTTCACATTAAAGTCCTTCATCTTCTCCTGAACTTCTGCCATCTTCTCATAATCCATCGTGTACTTCTGGATTAACGAAGAGTAGAAACCGGTAATGGTTGCCAGAATCAGGATGAGGGCAAAGAACGGGAGACCCATTGCCACGAACGGGCCGATGATGATATCAACAACTCCGGCAATAGTCTGGCGTGCCCACTCCCACTGATAGAGCAGCATAATGCCAATCATCGCGGCAAGAGCGATGAACATTCCGTATTTATTGCCGAACTCGGAGAGTTTCATGAAGAATTACCTCAGGACAGCAACAAGCTCGTCAACTGCTTTGTCTACAAGGAAGTCTGCGTTGGTAATCATCTTGACAGTACATCCGGTAAGCATAGAGTATGCTGCGGCGAATGCACGGTTCATCTCCTGGTGTTCTGCGATGGAGCGTGCGCCCTCGACATCACGGACACGGGACTCGTCGGAAAGTCTGCGGACGAGAATCTGGTCGTTGTCGGTCTCGACAAGGACGATGGTGTCCGGCATCAGTGCGGAGATAACCCACTCCGGAAGACCTGCTAAATATCCGTTCGGGGTCTTGACGGATGCGTGAGTGTCGACGATGACATTTCCGTCGATTGCGGCGATCTTTTCTGCTGCGAGCTTCTGCAGGCGCTTCTGCTGAACACGGTCAAGCTTTCTCATCTGGTCTCTGTCGGTGACAAGGCCTTCTGCCTGTGCTACCTCAAACATGAAGCTTCCGAAGTTTAAGTTCTGGTATGCAATACCTTCTGCAGTTATTTTGTCGTATGCAGCGTTGATGACGGTTGTTTTTCCAACACCCGGAACACCGGTAATGATAACTTTCTTTCCTGCCATAGTTTGATTCCTCCCATGAATAGGATAGTGTTATAACGTTTGATTTGCAGGATTATAAATATGCGGGCTGTGCATCTCAAGGAACTGCAGTAAAATTCAGAAAAGAAAAAATTGGGTATTGGATTTACTCGTAGAGCTGTCCCTCGTCGATCTTTGCGTATGCGACGAGTTCGGACTCTTCGAAGTGGATTGCGATCTCACGTGCTGCGCTTTCTGGTGCGTCAGATGCGTGGATTACATTCTTTCCAATAGAGAGGGCATAGTCACCGCGGACGGTGCCTGGTGCTGCCTCTGCCGGGTTGGTTGCTCCGTTCATCTTGCGGACGGTGGCGATTACATTGTCTCCTTCGAGGACAAAGCGGAAAACTGGGCCGCTGGTGATGTATGCCTTCATGCCCGGGTAGAACGGTTTTTCCAGGTGCTCTTCGTAGTGCTTGTCAACAACTGCTTCGGAAAGGACGCCGAACTTTGCGGCGACAATCTTGAATCCTTTCTTCTCGAAGCGGGAGAGAATCTCACCGACGAGTCCGCGCTGGACTCCGTCCGGCTTGACCATTACAAAGGTCTGCTCCATACTGCTTACTCCTTTCCGCGTGCTTTACGGCCTGCTGCAGTCCATGCAACACGTCTTGGGAGTCTGCCGAGCTTATAGTTGCTCTGGCACTTGGAGGAGCAGAAGTAGAATACTGCACCGTCTTTTCTTACAAAGAGCTTGCCGGTTCCCGGTTCAAGCTGCTTTCCACAGTAGCTGCAGGTGTATCTGTCGACCATTTTTGCTCACCGTCTCGAAAGTTTCTTTGCTTCGCGTTCAGTCTCAAGGAGCATTAAGATGTCACCCTCACGGATTGGACCGAAAGTGTTGCGGGTGATAATACGTCCCTTGTTCGGGCCGTCAAGGACGCGGCATTTAATCTGGGATGCTTCACCGTGCATTCCAGTAAGGCCGACGACCTCGATGACTTCTGCCGGCGTTGCGTCGTCTGCCATGGACTTATCCTCTCAGTGCTTTGATCTGACCTGCGAGTTCGTCGACGATTTCCTTTCCTTTGCCGACTTTAACGATAGCAACAGCAGTGCATCCGACTTCAAGGCCGCATGCGGCTCCGATGTCTGCCTGCTTGTTGATGAAGACGAACGGGATTTCCTTCTCGTCTGCAAGGCCCGGGATGTGCATAACAATCTCTTCCGGTGCAACGTCTGCGCCGATTAAGACAAGTGCTGCGGTTCCGCGCTCGACGGCCTTGGTTGCCTCGTTTGCGCCTTTCTTAATCTTTCCGGTGTCACGTGCAAGCTCTAATGCTTCAAGTGCTTTGTTCTGGAGTTCTTCCGGAACTTCAAACATCTGGTAAATTTTTGCCATGATAATCACTTCACTCGAGGGGACAAGCCCCTGTCATCGCTCATCAGCGGCTATGTCGTGGTAGTTCAAACACTTATCAGGAGAGCTTCCTTTCATGTTTCCACGGATGACATGTCAACCGTTGCTGGCGTAACTATATTTATGGAACTTTGTATGGCATAAAGGTATGGTTCATCTGTTGTGGATTTGCAGGGTATCATCCCCCTCTGCTGTCTCCCGCGCAGACCCTCTGTGAAACAGGGGTATTTCATGTTTCTCCCGCGAGTCTATTGTTCGCATAAGAAACTTTTTGACCAATATCAGCCAATACTAACACAGTCATAATATATTCCATGACTCACATATATAACACAATTAATTAGGTGTCACCAACATGCGAGTATTCTTTATAGGATTCGGACAGGCAGGCGGCAAACTGGTTGATATGTTCCTGTCTCAGGACAAGAAGACCGGAGCAAACAGTTTCCGCGGTATTATCATCAATACTGCCCGTACTGATTTAATGGGAGTCAAGAACATCCCGATGGAAGACCGTCTGTTAATCGGTCAGACCAAAGTCAAAGGACACGGTGTCGGAACGGACAACGTTACCGGCGCAAAAGTTGCAGCCGATGAAATTGATACGATTATCAATGCCATCGACCGCCGCGGAACTCATGACATCGATGCATTCGTTGTCTGTGCAGGTCTCGGCGGCGGAACTGGTTCCGGAGGAGCTCCGGTTCTCTGCCGTCACTTAAAGCGCATCTACCGCTAGCCGGTTTACGCATTAGGAGTTATCCCGGCACCGGAAGAGGGAC
>JAGARL010000144.1 GCA_017622255.1 Methanocorpusculum sp. | reverse complement strand
ACCAGAATCCCAAACACCTAAGTCTCTCCCCGCCGTCTCGGACTGCCGCGTCAGCGAGCAGTCAGGCGGGGCAGTCGAATAAGACCAAAAAATCATCAACCGCCGGGAGCACAACGCTGCCGCTCTGGGGAATCATAAAAACCCCGAAAAAAACCAAACCGGACTTAAGGAAACCTAATATCCTCACCCGTCAACATATAAAGACAACATGATTTGGAAACGTGACTGGGGGCTTGTCGGACGCCAGGTTGTTGCCTGGATGGTCATGCTCGCCCTTTACGTGGCAATTATCGCCGTAGCATCGAGATTCCTCTCCGGCACATGGTTCTACATGATTATCGGATTCGTCTTCATCTCCGCCTTTGTACAGTTCTTCTTCTCGGACAAAATGGTACAGGCGACCATGAAAGTGCGTGTCGTAACAGAAGATGAAGAACCGAAACTCTACAACATGATTCGCCGGCTGGCAGATGAGGCAGATCTTCCCATGCCGCGCGTTGGCATCATCGAACACCGCGCAATGGCAAACATCCCAAACGCATTCGCAACCGGCAGAGGACCAAAACACGCACTTGTTGCCGTAACTCCCAAGATTCGCTACCTCTTAACCGATGAAGAATTAGAGGCAGTCTTGGCACACGAACTCTCGCACGTCAAAAACCGCGACATGCTCACCATGACTATCGGCAGTTTTGCCGTCATGATTGCAGAAGTCATCCTCAACAACTCCTTCTTCATTGCGCTCTTCGGCGGAGACAATGAAAATAACGGTGGAGGCATGATTGCCTATGTTGTCATGCTCGCAGTAACCTTCGTAGTCTATATCCTGGGAACACTGGTAACCCAGGCAATCTCGCGCTACCGCGAATTCTCCGCAGACAGAGGAGCTGCCTACATCACCAGAAACCCGGACGCACTCATTCGCGCGCTCAAGAAAATCAGCGGATCTGTTGATGCAGCCCCTGCCCGCGAGAAGCGGGAAGTATCCGGAGTCAACTCCTTCTTCATCATCCCGGCAATCTCCGGCGAGTCGATTATGGAGCTTTTCTCCACCCACCCAACCTTAGAAAAGCGTATTGAGAACCTCGAAAAGGTAAAAGAAGAGATTCAGGGATACTAAATCCCTCTCTGTTTTTCCGGATGAAAATTCGGAAAGTATTTATGCTCACAAGTCAACCTAAGTAACGCAAAGCACACAAGTGCAGGCACAACAGGCACTGATGGTCTAGAGGCATGACTTTGGCCTTCCAAGCCAATAGCCCGGGTTCGAATCCCGGTCGGTGCACTTTTCTTTTCTCTTGGATTCGTGGTCTAGTGGTATGACGTCGCCTTCACACGGCGAAGGTCAGGAGTTCGAATCTCCTCGGATCCACTTATCCGTTTTTTTTTCTGCCGCAAAGCGCAGTCCTTTATTTTCCCGCGAAAAATGATAATTCATGAGCGCGCTTCGCCGGACAATACTCACCGTCTTTGCCGTATTTGCAGGATTTGCCGCAGGAATTTTTGTGGACAACTTCTTCCTTGCACAAACGCCGCTTTCCCTT
>JAGARL010000143.1 GCA_017622255.1 Methanocorpusculum sp. | reverse complement strand
ACATAGCCGAGCGGTGCGTTGATGAATGCCTCAATGGCTGCCCACTTGGAAATCAGCATACCAAACGGTGCAAGGTACATTCCGGCAATTCCGACAACCATCATGACTGCTAAGACCGGCTGGCGGACTAAGAGAGAATCCATGTCTTCGATGTCGCGGCTTCCAATCTTGTGCTCGACTGCGCCGACACAGAGGAAGAGCAGACACTTTGCAACTGCGTGGAAGATGGTAAGCAGGATTGCGGCAACGATTGCGGCGGGAGTTCCGATTCCGGCACAGGCAGTGATTAAACCGAGGTTTGCGATGGTGGAGTATGCAAGAACCTTCTTTGCGTTGCTCTGGGAAATTGCAAGAGCCGAGGTCATCAGGAAGGTGAATGCTCCAACGAATGCGAGTGCGATTCCAACCCATGTCTGCGAGAACAGCGGGGCAAAGACGATTAACAGGAAGACACCAGCCTTAACCATGGTGGACGAGTGGAGAAGGGCGGAAACCGGTGTCGGTGCTACCATTGCTCCGGTAAGCCAGGTTGAAAACGGCATCTGTGCGGCCTTCGTGATTCCGGCAAGAGCGATTAATGCAAGCGGGATGGTGACAAGGCCGACGTTGTCGACTGCAAGCAGGTTTGGAATCGAAAGCAGACTTGCCTCTGGATTCATCTGTGCGAGGTAGATTACTGCACCGGTGAATGCAATTCCGCCGATTAAGTTCATCCAGACTGCTCTAAAGGAGTTGGTAATGGCCTCAGATGTTCTGGAGTAGCCGATTAACAGGAAGGAACAAAGGGTGGTAACTTCCCAGAAGGCAAGGAGCATCATCAGGTGCGAGGAGAGCACGATACCAAACATTGCGGTTAAGAATAAGAACAGAATCGCAAAGAAGTAGCGGCGGCGGTCCGGCACGTCATGGCTGTGTGCGGCATAGTCTTTCATGTAGCCTAATGCATAGACACAGATAAGTGAACCGATGATGCCGATAATCAGCACCATGATGAGCGACAGGTTGGATAAGGTCAGTACAATTTCTGCCTGCGGGTGAACGATTCCGGAGAACTCAAGAATCAGCAGGAGGACTGCCTGCACCACGGCAAGAATAATTGCCAGCGGTTTCTTGTATTTTACGGCAAGGCAGAGGATAATGACCGCGACAGCGAACTCAACGAGGAATAAGGCTGTCCACAGCCATGGTATTGCGGCATGCACAACGGTAATGCCGTTGCTCCATGCAGAAGCTGCTAATGCAACCGAGGTGCCGATTAAGACAACGGCAGATACGGTTACTATGATGTTTCTGATGATGTCCGGCTTAAACAGCGCAAGAAGAACAGCGGCTGCTATCGGCACCAGCAGAAGCAGGGTAATCATAATCAGTTCCGGCGAATACATATGTATCACTGAGTTATGATATGGTATTTATCACTATTAATCATTCGTATTCATCTATGAGTGAGATGAGGAAAACAGCGAAGAATGTTATACGTTTTCAGAGCGGAAATAATCCCGTATCGGCAGAAAATCAAGGTACATAGGAATAGTATCCCTCTTTTTGTTTCCGCGCCTGAATCCATACCGAAGATAATATTCAAGAGCCATTTGGGTATCTTTGGCGTCAACAGTTAACACACGGAAACCGGATATTTTGGATTGCTCATATGCCAGTTGAAGAATTCTCTGCATAATAATATCGCCAATTCCGCATCCTTTATACAAATCAGAGCGAGCAAGACGAGCAATCTTTAATGCAGGTATATTGTCCCCATACCTGTATCGGATGCCGAATTTGCTTTTTACCCCACGGGATAACGTAACCGTATCCGAGACCAGAGAAAAATATCCGATTACTGTACCGTTATGAAGTAAGAGATGAGTTTTTGAGTAACAATTCTCTGCATCAGAGAGAGCGTCGTCAACCAGAAAATCACAGAGCTCTGCTTCTTCGCACGTAAATGATTGAAGAGCCGGACTATCGGCAGACAATTCCTGGAAAGTAATATCGGAAATTAAAAGAGGCGGCATAGATGTATCTATGGATTATTCTGCCGCATATTGGATACAGCCGCACGAAGATTCGCCTGCAGGGAAGGGGTAAATGTCTTCTCTTCTGACAGATATTTCTCAAAACGCACGGCGTCCTGCCCATGAAGTACCAACCCGAGCTGAACTTTT
>JAGARL010000142.1 GCA_017622255.1 Methanocorpusculum sp. | reverse complement strand
GGAAAGCTTTGCTCCGCGTTCTGCAAAGTAGTAGGCGGCGGCAAATGCCGCGCCTCCGGCTCCCAGGAGCAGGACGTTTTTATCCTTTGGCGAGAAGCGGTCCAGGGTTTCTGCAATGCCAATCCAGTCGGTGTTGTCCCCTTCGAGATTTTTGGTAATCGTGTTTACCGCGCCGATTTTTTCTGCGGCAGGCGAGAGTGTTCTGAGGACGGAGAGTGCCGCCTGTTTGTGCGGAATGGTGACGTTGAGTCCTTCGATATCAAAGGATTCCATAACCTGTGGAAGAAGCGGGACTTCTGCCTCCGGGGTTGGGAGTTTCACGTATGTTCCGCGGATGCCTGCCGCGGAAAATGCCGCGTTGTGAATGGCAGGTGAGAAGGTATGCGTCAGCGGCCAGCCGACCACCGCACAGACCGTTGCCGCAGGCCCGAGCGCTGCGGCTTCTGCGACGGTCAGCTGTCCGGGAGCAGAAGCACGGGATACCGCACAGTAGGAGACCAGAGAGCCGAGCAGGTCTGCCCGGACCCGGGTGATTTTTCCGGCATCGCCCATGCCGATGATGATAAACGGCTTGCCCCAGCTTCTGATTTCTGATGCGGCATCAGAAATTGCCAGCAGGTCACGCGGACCGCGTACCATGAATGCGGCCTTCGGGACTCCGGACGTGCTTAAGTCACGGAAAAGAGCGACAATCTCTTCTGAGCACGGTGTCTTTTCAAAATCATGGTAGGAACAGACCGTCCGTCCCGGAAACGCTCCCCGCAGGTTCGAGTCTGACTCGATATCCACAAAGTCTGCCCCTGCGGCGAGTGCTTTTTCAAAAAGCGCCTTGCGGCTTTCGTCCTCTTCAGAGCGGATGGTAACGATGGTTAACTCCGGACAGGACAAAAAGGGGAGAGCCGCGTTCGGGTTTTCCATCATGTCGAGCCGGAACTCGAATGCGGTACATCCCAGACTGCGGGCAGTGTCGATATCTTCTATGCGGGTAATTACTGCGCAGATTTCGGTCATTTTTCGAGAATCGTCTCGGCCATGGCATGGCCAAAGTGTCTTCCGCCGGACTCCAGACGGACCAGAACCGTATCGCCGACGGCAAGGTCCGCAACAGAAACGGCTCCGGAAGGCGTTCCGAGGCGGATGGTTTCCGCGTTCTGAACGACGACCGAATGCTTTTTGCCGTTTGCCTCTGCTTCGACTAAAATCATCGGGCGGCGCTCGATTTTCACTCTGCCGGTGTCAACGGAACGGAGTGTTCCATCCGGCAGGCGGGAGAGCAGCGGGGTGCCTGCTTTTACCTCGGAGAGGTAGTGCGTTGTTCCATCCGGACATAAGATGTAGGAGTGCACAGCTCCCGCATTGACGCGGAAGGGACGGGAGTTGACATACTCGCTGTCGAAGCTTTCCGAGCAGATGAGGAAGAGGCATGCAGAAGAGGAGCCGACCAGCATGCCTTCTCCCTGAGCTAAGAGCGAGCAGGTGTCAATGCAGACCCTATCACCTAAGGAAAGCGGAGTGATTGCAGAAACCACAGCCTCGGTTAACTCTGCTTCCGGCATAGCGTCACTGTCGGCTTTGCCGAAGGCGGCAAGTTCGGCAGGGGATGAAACAACAACGGCGATTCCGTCACAGCCGACCTCCATGGTCTCCCGGGCAAGTTTTGCTTCTGCCGGAGTTGCAACACAGGCGTAGAGTTTTGTTTCGGTTTTCTGGAAGCGGGAGATGAGATTTTCCAGCGGGATAACCCGCCAGTCTGCCGGGTTTACCACAGCATACGGGGTGGTAATCTTGTATGCTTTCTCCATCCCTTCCGAATCGGTGATGTCTGCGATGGTGCCGAGTTTTTCTCCGTTCAGATAGAGGAACTCCCCGTCGGCAAGTATTGCATTATATCGGGCAAGACGGGTTAAGGCGGCGTCCTCTTTTCTGATGACGATATCCGTATATCCTGCTTCGAGAGCAGCCTCGGCAATCATTTTCCGGTCTTCGTAGGTTTCGCCTAAGTCGGCACGGATAAGGATGGGGGAAAGTTCTTTTGTCATGCTTTGAGGTGTTTGAGTGCGTCTTCTACGCTTGCGTCGTTTAGGACGATGTCAGATACTGCTCTGGTGATTCCCACAATATCCTTGTGCTGGAAGATGTTGCGGCCGATAGATGCTCCCTTTCCTCCGGCATCAAGCGAGTCTCTTACCATGGTTAACATGTCAAGGTCGGAGTCCATCTTCGGTCCTCCGGCAATAACGACCGGAATCTGTGCGCCGCGGGTAACCTCGCGGAAGGAGTCGATGTCTCCAGTGTAGGATACTTTGGCAACGTCTGCGCCGAGTTCTGCTGCAACACGGGCACAGGTCTTGATTGCATCAACATCGAAGGAGTCTTTGATATTCGGGCCGCGCGGGTAGACCATAGCAAGGAGCGGCATTCCCCACTGCTCACACTTGCGGGCAATCTCTCCGGCGTTTTCAATCATCTGCGGTTCACTTTCTGCTCCGATATTGATGTGGATGGAGACAGCGTCAGCTCCCATAGCTAATGCTTCCTCGACGGTGGTGACGATGACTTTGGAGTTCGGGTCGGTTCCAAGGCCGGTTCCGGCAGAGAGGTGGACGATTAAACCGATATCCTTTC
>JAGARL010000141.1 GCA_017622255.1 Methanocorpusculum sp. | reverse complement strand
TCTGCGATAATCACCGGGCAGGAAACAACCGGATAGCAGAAGCCGTGCTTTGCCGCGGTTTCCAGGTGGTCAGCGCTGTTTCTTCTGCCGCCGAGATAGAGCGTATTGGTATCGGTTAAAAACGGTTTTGCCCCGAGATTTTTAATCTCCTCAATAACTGCGGCAACACTTAACGCCGGAACAAACGCATCATTTCCGCGTTCGCCGAAATGCACTTTGACTGCCGTTAAGTCTCCTTCAGAGACCATCATATCGAGGCCTGCTGCCTTACAGAGCGCCTGGATTTTCTTCTCCGTTGTGCGGTCCGCAGAAAGAGCGCCGGCACGGGCAATATACACATCTTCCATGCTTTCTTGTATGGCGTAAGATAAGATAAATGCGTCTGGCTGGACTGCCGAAAAAAAGGTCAGGGGTGAAGAACTGCGGTTTCATCCGCTTTTTTGTATTTCACCAGCAGTGCAATCAGCGGTGCGATAACAACCGGGATAATCATCAGCGACAATGCCCCGGATAAGTTTCCGGTAGCATCTGCGACAAGACCGACGACTGCTGCTCCGAGACCGCCGACACCCATCGTAAATCCGAGCGTGAGGCCGGAAGCAAGCCCCGTCTTTCCGGGAAGCAGCTCCTGCGTCATCGTAACGGAGGTTACATAGCAGAAGCTTGCAAAGAACGCATAGCTCATAATGCCGAAGATCATGACCGGACCTTCGGTAAATATCAGCATAAAGCAGGGAATCGCCAGGACGAGACCTGCAACCAGCATCCGCTTTCTGCCGTACTTATCCGAAAGCCTGCCGCCGGCAAGCTGTCCGGCAACACCGAAGAGGAGCATGATGGTTACAATCACTGAGGAAATCAGCGTCGTCATTCCTTCGGATTCGGTCAGCATCGTCGGCAGGTAGGTAATAATGCCGGTGTATCCGATTGCCCGCAGAGCACAGACCGTAACAACCAGTGCGGCCGCAGATGCCGAACCGGCGATTGGAGATATCCGTGCCTTCTTTGCCGCCGGCTCGAGCGGCTCTGCCGAACGGGTCAGCTTGAAAATCCATGCCGCACCAATGATTCCCGGAAGAACCATCCAGCAGACGGCAGGAAGCCCGCCGAATGCGATTAATGCCCCGGCAATCAGCGGACCAAACGCATAGCTGATACTTCCGGCTGTCGTAAAGAGCGAGTTGTACTTACCGAGTTTTGCCGGCGGGCTTACGCGGTAGACCAAATCCATGGCTGCCGGATGGAACAGTGCATGCCCGACCGCGGCCCCGGTTACCAGCATCAGAAGAATCAGGTAGTTATTCGTCAGCGCAGACAAGGAAATTCCAACAGCACCGAGCAGGACGCAGAACGCTACATCCGCATGCTTTCCTGTCTTATCTCCCCAGATTCCGACCAGAGGCTGGGTAATCGAGGATACCACATTAAAGACCGTGACCACCAGTCCGGCGAGGAAGTAGGAGAGTCCCATTGTCTCGATTAACAGCGGGAGGATAATCGGCAGGACCGGCGTGTAGAGGTCAATCAGAAAATGTCCGGTGACCGCTCCTGTGAGCGGTGAAGATTTTGCCATTCGTTATGCGGATTCCTGCGTCTTGTGCACTTCGGTGATGGTCAGTTCTGCTTTGGCGAGGAATGCTTCGCACTTTGCAATGAGTTCCATGCCTCTGGCGTGCAGTTTTACCGCGTCCTCGACGGAGGTGTTTGCATCGTCGAGTTTGCGGGCAATGTCACGCAGTTCGGTAATCATTTCTTCGTAGTTTGGTTCTGGTGTTTCGGTCATACAATTTTCTCCACGGTTGCGGTTACTTCTCCGTCTGCAAGACAGAGGGTTAAGCGGTCATCTTTTTTCAGCTGGTTCTTGGAACGAACGACTGTCCCGCCCATCTGGACGAGGGCATAGCCGCGTTCGAGCGGCTTTTTCGGGTCGGCGGCGAGAATTTTCTCCTTTTCTCCGGCAAGTTCGAGGGATGCGGTTCTGATTTTGGCAGAGGCACCTTTGAATATGCGCTCCTGCATCTGGGACAACAGGTCGCGCTGTCCTTCTATCCGGCGGACAAAGGCGGAGCCAATCCGTTCTGCAAGGTCTGCAGTCTGCTGCTGCATCATGTCAAGTCTGCGGGAGAGACGCGACGGGTCAACCCGCAGTTTCAGTTCGGCAACGGTCTGACGGTTGGTACTGAGAATGCCGCGGGTCCGGTCATGAATTCTTCTGCGGTAGTCCTCGAGGTTGTTTAAGAGAACGGTGCGGTCGGGGACAACGGTTTCTGCCGCGGCAGACGGGGTGGGTACTCTGCGGTCGCTTGCAAAGTCCACGAGGGTAACATCCGTCTCGTGTCCGACTGCGCTGATGATAGGGACTGCGGAGTTTCTCACCGCCCGGACAACATCCGGGTGGTTGAAGACGAAGAGGTCTTCGAAACTTCCGCCGCCGCGGGCGACGATAATGACATCGACTTTTCCCTGCAGGGATTCGATAGCAGAGATAATCGAGACCTCAGCGCCTGCTCCCTGCACCTGTGCGGGAGCAAGGAGAACCGGAAGCGGATAGCGTCGTGATAAGACGTTTCTGATATCCTGCAGAACCGAACCGGTCCTGGACGTTACCACACCGATGCTTTTGGGAAAAAGCGGCGGGCTTCTCTTCTCGGATTCGGGGCGCGGGATAGTGCCTTCCGCTTCGAGCTGTTTTCTCCACTGTTCTTTCTGCAGGTAGAGACCGGTTTTTCCTCCTGCCGCCGGTTCGATTTTCTTGACAATGAACTGCATCCGCCCGGAAGGAGGGTAGAAGTCCACGTGTCCGGTGATGTTTACCGCAAGACCGTCTTTTATGGGGAAGGCGAGATTCTTTGCGGCATATTTCCACATAACGCAGGAGACTGCGGCGTCGGTGTCACCTTTTTCGGTTAAGGAGAAGTAGAGGTGCCCGGATGCGTTCGGCCGGTATCCGGTAACCTCTCCGGTGACGGTGATGTTGGTCAGGCGTTCACAGTCTAAGACATCGCGAATCCGTTCGCCGAGTTCGGCAACCGTTAACACATCCGGCTCTTTCTTCGGCAGCGGGTTCGGGTCTTTGACCGGGCTGATAAAGGAAAATGCGCTTCCGCTCTCGCTTTCATCAAAGGAAAGGGTAGCCTGAACGGGCGCTTTTTTTGCCATGAAGATATATTGGAGTTTAGAGAAGATGAAGCGTTCTGTTTTCTTTGGGTACGGATTTCTTTTGTGCGGGTTTAATCAAGGCTTTGTATGAGCGATTTTCCCACGCGAAATCTACACGAAAAACGCTCCAACACATGAGATGGAAAAACTTACCTTAACCCCACATACTCGTACCCCCAAGCCAACATCTATTTAGATTCCCGCGTACAATCCCATTACATGTACACGCTCGAAGCATCCAGCATGTTCTTCCACCCATACAAGACACCGGAAATATTTGCCGCCATGCACTCTGCAGGGCTGGATTCCGTGGAGTTCTGGATGGAGACTCCGGAGTTCTGGATGGCAGGCGCACGGATAGATGAGCTTCTGGAAGAGAAAAAGCGCTACCCGCATCTGTTCCCGTTAGCCATGCATGCGCCAATCTTCGACCTCAACCCCTGCTCCTTCAACCCCAAAGTAGCCGCGCTTTCCGCGGAGTGTACGATAGACTGCATCGAGATGCTGGAGGCGCTTGGCGGCGGCATCGTTACGATTCATCCGGGAAAACGTACCGCAAAACGCCCGGTTACCTACCTTGACAAGGAACGCTTCCACCAGTATCTGGGACGTCTCTCTGAAGTTGCCGGAAACAATGTTATAATCGCCCTGGAAAACATGCCGCCTGCAGTAAATGCACATATAACAACCGCTCCTGAAATGCGGGAGGTCCTGGATGAATACTCCTGGCTTTCCTTTACCTTCGACTACGCCCACGCCCAGGCGGCAGGAGATCCGTTTTCCTTTATCGAACAGTGCAGTGACCGCATGGTAAACATCCATGCAAGCCTCGGCAGAAATGGTGCGATGCACTCGCCGCTTGCCGGAACTGCGGAAGGGGATGCACTCAAAGCCGTCCTGAAACACATCGGCTATACAGGACGCGTTACCTATGAGTTCGAGGACTTAAACTTTGGAGAACTGAGTCTTTTAGACCGTACGGAAATTCTTGCAGAAGAGACCCGGTGGTATCGGGGATAAAAAAGGGAAAAGGATTATTCGTCCTTTTCCGGCCAGACGGAGACACCGTCAGCATTTGAAAGACAGGACGGAGTGAAAACTGGTTTCTCCACGCCTGCTTTCTTCTGTTTCCGGTAATCCTGCAGAGCTTCGACTGCATGCTTTCCGAGGAAAGTAAGAGCGAAGATGTTGGTTACAGCCATGATTCCCAGGAAGATATCATTGAGCGCCCAGATAAGGTCAAGACTCATGACACAGGAAATGAAAATCATGATGATCACCAGAACACGGAAGACGACCATTGCGGACTTCTTTCCGGAAAGGAACTTTACGTTTGCTTCTCCCATCGAGTAGTAGCTGATAATGCAGGTAAATGCAAAGACCAGCGTGAAGAAGGCAATCAGGTACGGAGCTGCTGCTCCAAGGAATCCTGCACCTAAGATGTCCTGCACAAGCTGAACACCGGTTGTTCCAAAGGACTGGTAGTCTCCGAAGAGGAGGACAATAAATGCGGTTGCACTGCAGACCACAAGGGTATCGATAAAGACACCGAGGGACTGGATTAACCCCTGTTCTGCCGGGTGTTTTACTTTTGCGGCAGAAACAACATTCGGCAGAGAACCGACACCAGCCTCATTCGAGAACATACCGCGCTGGACACCAATCACAATCACACCGCCGATTAAACCGCCGATTCCAGCTTTCAGACTGAATGCCTCGGTGAAAATCAGGGCAAGCATCTGCGGGACAGCAGTGATGTTCATGAGGATGATAATCAGGGCGATACCGAGGTAAACCACAGCCATAAGCGGAACAAGCCATGAGGATACCTTGGCAACACGTAATACTCCGCCGCAGATGATAAGAGCGGCAAAGAGCGTAACTGCCAGTGCCATAAGAACCTGGCTGACGCCGAATGCATCACTGAATGCAATAGCGACCGTGTTTGCCTGAACACCGGTGAAGAGGAATGGATAGGCGACGATAACGAGTACCGCCATGAAGAGAGCGAACTTCGGCTTCTTCAGACCGTTTTTGATATAGTATGCCGGTCCTCCGTGGTAGAGACCGTCATTCTGGCGTTCTTTGTAAATCTGACCGATTGTACACTCAACGAAACTGGTTGCCGCTCCAATAATGGCAAAGAGCCACATCCAGAAGATTGCGCCCGGACCGCCTGTCATGATAGCGATCGCAACGCCGGCAATGTTTCCAACGCCAATCCGTGCTCCCATACTTACACAGAATGCCTGGAAGGAGGAGACGAACGTGTTTTTCTTCTTTACTGCTTCTCCTGCAAGTCCGGAGAAGGTCAGGCGTACAGATTCCTTGAGCATGCGGAACTGTACTCCTTTTGTTTTGATAGTGTAGGTCATTCCGAAGAGGAATAATACTACGATGAGGACGTATCCGACAATACTGCAGGCAGTACCGGCGGCATTGATGAAGGCGTCCTCAAATAATGCCATTGACTCCATCAGTACAGCGTCGGTCCGGCAGTATAAAGAGGCTTACTTTTTCATACCAATAGGTATTTATAATCGCAAAAGACCACGATGTGAACCCTACTGAATAGGATGAGGGGGCGCAGGCTGTTTGACAAGATATATTTATGCTGTCACAACTCATATAGAGTAAGAACAATTTATGACCGTTTGCAGACATCCGCTTAATCGATTAGCCGCAGATGCGGCGTGGGTTTTTGAGTAATGTATACGAATATCGTTCTTTTTGTAATTCTGCTGGCTCTTTCAGCATTCTCCTCGGCTTCCGAGGTCGCTCTGGTCGGTCTGAACCGGGCAAAGGTAAAGGCGCTTGCCGAGACCGGAAAACGCGGCAGACGGATTGAGAAATTAAAGGAAAATCCGGATCACTTCTTAATCACGATTCTGATTCTGAACAATGTGGTAAACACCGGTACTGCTTCTCTCGCAACAGCGATTGCTCTCGATTTATTCGGCAACGCCGGTATTGCGATTGCAACGGGAGTGGTAACCCTGCTTATCCTGGTGTTCGGCGAGGTTGGACCGAAGACGTACGCCAACACGCACCAGGAGCAGATTGCACTCTTTGCCGCAACCCCGATTTACTGGGCAACAACCCTGCTTACCCCGTTCTTCTGGGTATACGACAGACTCCGCGGAGTAGTAAAGAAGGATGACGACGGACCGGCAGTGACCGAAGAGGAAATCCGTGACTGGATTGATGTCGGAGAAATGGAAGGCGCTATCGAAGAAGACGAGAAGGAGATGATTTACTCGGTTCTCCGTTTCAACGATACCACCGCCAAAGAAGTTATGACTCCGCGTCCGGATGTCTCCATGATTGAGGACTCCGCAACGCTGGATGAGGCGGTTGCCTACATTAGAGATACCGGCTACTCCCGTCTTCCGGTGTACCACGAAACCGTGGACAACATCGTCGGTTCGATTAACTTTAAGGACGTATTCGATGCATACACTTCCAACGACCACACGAAGCTGACGGTCAAGAACCTGATGGTGGAAGTCTACTGTGTTCCGGAGTCGAAGAAGATTGACGACCTGCTTCGCGACCTGCAGGTCCGCCGTGTCCATCTTGCCATTGTCTTAGACGAGTTCGGCGGTTTCTCCGGTGTGGTTACCATCGAGGATATCTTAGAGGAGCTTGTCGGCGATATCATGGATGAGACTGATGTCGACGAGGTCGAAGACATCATTGAGATTGCCCAGGGTATGTACATGCTGGATGCTCAGGTCAGGGTGACGCAGTTAAATGAGTACTTCGAGATTGAACTGCCGGAAGATCCGGGAAGCTATGAGACTATCGGCGGTCTTATCTTCTCGCAGTTAGGACACATTCCGCGTCTTGGTGAAGCCGTAAAGACGGTGGATGATATTACGCTGGTGGTAACCAAGGTGCGCGGCCGCCAGATCTTAAAAGTGAAGATGATTTTCCCGCTTTCCGACGAGGACGTCGAAGGCGGAAACGAATAACTTTTTTTTAGTTTGTTTCCTGTTCCCGCACCGCTGTTTGTGCGGGGTGAAGTGAAAAGAGATTTTGAAAAGAATCAGTTGTCAGAAATCTCAAAAAAAAATTATTCTGCAAAGACCGTAAGCGTCACGGTCATTTCCGCACCGGTCTGCAGAACCGCGATTAACTCCCGCGGAAGAAGAGCCGCGGTTGCATCTGCATAGATGCCAATGGTTCTGGGGCACACAAACGAGCTTCGCCGCCAGACAAGGTCGGTTGGATGCGTCAGGCAAATTCCTTCTCCGCCGTCTGCGGTAACCGTCGCGGTGATGCCTCCGGCTGAAAACACTGCGGTCAGCCGTGCTCCCTCCTTTGCCATCAGTTCCCGAAACTCCGGGGACAGGTCAGCCGCGCCTTTGTCTGCGCCGACTGCGATAATACAGTCTCCTTTCGGCGAGAGCTCCGTCTCCTTGGTAATCTCAAACGTACTCTTATGGAATGCCCGGACATTTTCATGTCCGTGGCAGTGGATGACCTCGGTTACTTCCATCAGACCGTCTTTG
>JAGARL010000140.1 GCA_017622255.1 Methanocorpusculum sp. | reverse complement strand
CCCATCCCCACCCAGAGGTATTATCAACCCCTGCGGACAATATAACAATATGGTTCTTCGCATCTACAAGGAAACCCACTTTGACGCATCCCACCGCCTGATGCACTACGAAGGAAAATGTTCCCGCCTCCACGGACACCGCTGGAGCGTCGAAGTCTGGATGGAAGGAGTTCCAGACGCCAAATCCTCAATCCTCGTCGATTACAATATCATCAAAAATATCATCAACATCTACGACCATCAGGTAATCCTGAACAAAGACGACCCGCTGGTTGCAGCCATCGCGCCCTTCCAGACGCCGGTCCTCACCAACGGCGACCCCTCAAGCGAACTCTTAGCCGAAGACATCCGTGTCCGCCTTGACGCATTCTGCCGCGAACACGACATGGAAGCCCATGTCTCAAAGATTCGCGTCTGGGAATCAGACGGATGCTATGCGGAGGTTGAAGCATGAAAATCGTTGAAACATTTGTCAGCCTGCAGGGCGAAGGTGTCCGTCAGGGCATGCCCTGCTTTTTCGTCCGCCTCGCCGGATGTAATCTGAACTGCGCATGGTGCGATACGCCGGCATCCTTGTCCGAAGGTGTCGAGATGTCCGTTGACGAGGTCATCGCAAAGATTGCCGAATCCGGACTCCAGTATGTCTGCATCACCGGCGGCGAGCCGCTTCTCCAGAAAGAAGAGGTAAAGGAGATCTTAGCCGTTCTCAAGGGTGCAGAGCTGATTGTCGATATCGAAACCAACGGCACCTTAGGCTTTGAGGATCTCTTTGACGCCGCCTACATCTGCATGGATGTAAAGTGCCCGTCGTCTGGAGAAATCAGCGACCTTTCCCTGATTACGACGCTTCGCGAGACCGACTGCGTGAAGTTTGTCATCGGCGATGAAGCAGACTATCTCTACATGGTCGAAGTCTTAGCCGCCCATCCCGACCTGAAAGCAGCGGTCTGCATCACCCCGGTGTACGGAACAGATGTTTCCTGGCTTATTGAGACCATCATCGCTGAGCGGCTTCCGGTGCGGTTCCAGCTTCAGCTCCACAAGCAGGTAAACATTCCATGAAGAAAGCGGTCTGCCTTTTGTCCGGCGGGATGGACTCGACAACGCTTGCCTACGTTGCCCGCGAGATGGGCTATGAAATCCTCGCCCTTCACATGAACTACGGACAGCGGACGGAGAAGAAGGAGCGCGAGTGTGCGGTCCGCATTGCAGAGCATCTGGATGCGGCGGACTTCGTGGAGATTTCGCTTGACTACTTCACGAAGTTTGGGGCAAGCAGTCTGACGGATTCGTCAATCGAGGTCGAACCGGGAGTGCTCGGCAAGGCGGAACAGCCGAACACGTATGTACCGTTCAGAAACGCGAACCTGATATCCATCGCCACCTCCTACTGTGAGGCACGAAACGGTGATGCAGTCTTCATCGGGGTTCAGTCCGGCGACCATACGGGATATCCTGACTGCACACCGGAATTCATCGCGGCGATGCAGAACGTAATTACCATCGGCACCCAGACGGAAAAGGACATCCGGCTGATTACGCCGTTTGTTTCGATGAACAAAACCGACATCCTGCGGGAAGGACTGCGCCTCGGTGTTCCGTATGAGGCTTCCGAAAGAGCTACTTTTTGCCCTATTTGCGGAGAACCATTCAGTGATGTCCTTGCTCCAATGGAGAAAACTCACGCAGCTCTTTTCGCATTTTTTCT
>JAGARL010000139.1 GCA_017622255.1 Methanocorpusculum sp. | reverse complement strand
TAGTCAAATGATGCTCTATGAAGTATAGTATTTAGAAAAATAGAGGTTGTTAGAAATTCTCAACCTGTTTAGAGGAACAGCATAAATCCAAGATTAAACAGTGCGCCCATCACCAGACCGAGCATCACCGTAAACACCGAAACAAACACCGCCATCTTTTTTCCGAGCTGTTTTGCAAGAACAGCTATTGTAGAAACGCACGGGACAAACAGCACGCAGACTAAGGCGAAGATGTAGAGCTGCGGGGCGGTCAGGATGGTGAGTAAGTCAGCACTGCCTCCCATAACCGCCAGCGTCTCAAATGCCATCTCCTTTCTGAGGATACCAAACATCAGTGCGGTAAATGCAAAGCCCGGAAGGCCTAACACTGCCTCAGAGACCGGCTCGATAAAGGACTCGAAGAGCTCCACCCATCCCAGATACTCAAAGAGACCGAGGAAGATACTGCTTACCAACAGAAGCGGCATGGCGATGTATAAGAACTCCTTGAGTCTCAGCCAGGCCTTCTTTACCACATACTTTAGGATAGGGCGGCGAATCTTTGACATCTCAAGAATCATACCGTACTGCTCTCCGGGCGTCACCTTCGATAAGATACAGCCGACGATAAACACCAGGGCAAACACAATCAGGTAAATCGAAAATGCCGCGCCAAGACCGACAAAGGATGCAACAACTCCCGAGATAACAACTGTTCGTGCCGAACAGGGAAGCATGGTAACAAGCACCGATGAGATAAACCGCTCACGCTTTGTCGGAAGCAGGCTGGTACTCATAACCGCCGGCACACTGCAGCCGAAGGAGAGAACAAACGGAATCACTCCCTGTCCGTGCAGACCTAACTTATGCATGAAGCGGTCGGCTAAAAATGCCGCACGCGTCAGGTATCCGGTGTCCTCTAAAATCGAGATGAAGATGTAGAAGAGGAACACATACGGGAAGGCAATTCCAAGACCTGACATAATTGCGAGAATTACTGCCCCGCCGATGGTATCGACTATAGCCGGGAGACCTAACGCATGGAACGGCTCTTCGATATACGTTGTCATCAGTGAGACAATCGTCTCTTCTAAAAATCCGCCGACCTCGAATACAATTAAGAGGATGGCAAGAAGCGTCAGAATCAGAATCGGCACGCCGGGGAAGGTGCGGGTAAGCAGCGCATCAAAGTCGCGGCGCTTCTTTTTCGGGACGTCTGATGTTACCGCGCGGGCAATCTCTGATGCGGTGTAGTGCCGGTTCTCGCGGATAATCTGGTGCGGAGACATCGCATGGAGCTTTTCAATCTCCTCGCTGAGTGCCTCTGCCGTCTCCAGAACACACTCCGGAAGCGTGGAGATGCGAATGCCTTCGAGGGCAAAGAGCGCCTCTCCGTCAGAGAGTGTATAGACCGCCTGCAGGGAGTCCTTTGCCGCTTTGATGTGCTCATCCAGCCGGGTTGCCGGCTTTGCTTTCGGGATGCCGCCTTTTGTCATGTACTCGGCAAGCACATCCAGATTCTTTCCCTCGGTTGCGACGGTTTTGAGAACCGGGATGCCGAAGACGGCGGAAAGCTTCTCTGCATCGACGTCCTTTCCTGCCTTTTCGGCATCATCAATCATGTTGAGGACTGCAAGCATCGGTTTGCCGAAGTCTGCGGCCTGCAGAAGCAGGAAGAGGTTTCTTTCCAGCGTTGCGGAGTCAAGGATAACGATAAAGAGGTCCGGGTTTTCCTGCGCGAGGTATTCTCTGACCATCTGCTCTTCCACCGAGTCGCCGGCAAGGGAGTAGATTCCCGGAAGGTCGGTAACCATAAACTCCTCTCCGCCGTGTTTGACAACACCGGTCTGGACAGCGACGGTCGTTCCCGGATAGTTGCTGATTTCCACACCCAGTCCGGTTAAGGAGTTGAAGATGACCGACTTTCCGACATTCGGGTTTCCGAGAAGGACTGCTTTTTTCACGGAGAAGAACACCTCTCAACCATGATGTTTGCGGCAACCTCAGGACTCAGTGCGACCTCACAGTCCTTCACCTTGACAACCACGGCGTTGTTTCCAAGTCTCCGGCGAAGAGTAATCAGCTCTCCCGGAATGATTCCCATGTCAAGGAGGCGGCTGTGTTTGGCAAACTCCTGGATGAGGGCAACGTGCAGGAGTTCTCCTTCCGGACAGTCGGAAAGCGGCACAATCGGATTTTTCTGCGTGAGTTCGTTGTGGTCGGTAAACTCTGCCGTTTCTTTTGGAACGGTGCGGTCCAGGAACGAGTCCAGTTTGTTGATGGTCTCGGTCGATATTTTGTGTTCGAGCCGGCAGGCTTCTTCTGATGCGGCATCCGGCTTTTGTCCGAGCACGTTGGTTAAGAAGTTTGCCAGAACTGCATGTTTTCGGGCAACGGACTCTGCCCGCTTCTGTCCTTTTTCGCTTAAGTAAAGCCCCTGCTCGTCTTCAAGCAGACAGCCGTTTTCCTTGAGGCGTCCAAGGGCTGCTTCAAACGCCTCTTTTCCCCGCATCTCCAGTTCGGACAGGTCGTTTCTTGCCGTCCGGTCTTTTTTGAGATTGAGAATTTCTTCTAAAATATCTTCGGGAAGGTCCCCTCGCATAGTAGAAATATATTCGTATGGAGGAGTATTATTATTTCTTTTTCAGCCGTTCCAGAAGCGTATGCGGTTTTTCCAGCGGTCGGCATTTTTCCGCAAACCGGCAGCGTTTGCATTTCTCTCCGCGGATTGGACGCGGCACTTCCCCGCGCCGGACCTTTTCCACTTCCTTGAGCGCGGTCAGAAACACCCGTTTGTCAGACGGCGAGAGCACGACACTGCGAATCGTGCCGGAGCCTAAGTACTCGATTCTGCCGTAGAACTCTTTTCCGTACATCTCCTCAAGGCATATCGAGTAGCATACCGCCTGCAGCCGGTCTGAGGCATAGACGCCGTGCGTCGGGGCTTTTCCGCCTTTGATAATCGAGAAGCTGTCGTCAAAAACGCGGTCCACGCGGCCGTGGATGTTGTATTTTCCGGAGTCAACCTGCATGTCATAGGTCAGCGCCTGCCGCCAGGTTACCTTCCGGCATTCCTCGAGCATTTCATCGAGAACGCGAAACGCTTCCTCTCCGCAGTCGGGGATGGCAAGCTTCAGTTCTTCACGAATCTCTGCCGCATTCAGTTCATCTCCTAAGTGGTAGGAAATCTGTTTTGCGACGGAATAGCGAAGCGGTTCGGAAAAATCTGCCGGGGATGACTTTGCAAGATACAGCTGCATAGGGCAGACGGAGGCACGAAGGATGTCGCTGACGGAAACGGAATTGGCAGGCATATCCAATAGTGATAACTTCCGGCCGGCTGGTATAAATACGTTTGGCTGAGGGAAGTTTTTCTCTGAGGCAATCTATTTATTCTCCCGATGTTAATTTATATAAGCAACTTTTCGCCGTTGTGGCTTAGCGGTATAGCGGCTGATTCGTAATCAGCAGGCCGAGGGTTCAAGTCCCTCCAACGGCTTCTTTTCTGTATTTCATCTCTCAAAGGGAAACCTACAATACCTCACAGACGAATATTACTATCAATGTTAGAGCTGCACTCATCTCCGAAGGTCTACCGCGGATGGACCGAGCGGAGCTGTACTCCCGAAGAGACGCTTGAACGTATCGAAAAATTCGTACCGGACGCAGGAATTACCCGTGTTGCCGATATCACCGACCTTGACCGGATTGGAATTCCGGTCTACTCCTGTATCAGACCTGCCGCTGCCGAAGGGGCAATCTCTGTCTATAACGGAAAAGGCGGAACGGAAGCAGAGGCAAAGGTCGCCGGAATCATGGAAGGAATCGAGCGCTACAGCGCAGAAGCCGTTCCCCGCGACCTTGCGCCGTACTC
>JAGARL010000138.1 GCA_017622255.1 Methanocorpusculum sp. | reverse complement strand
GGAAGCGTCGGCAGATACGGTGCATTAAAGAGAATCAGGTCAAACTTCCCGGAAACCGCCGAGAACAGATCGCTTCGAATCGTCTCCACACCGTTTACCGCATGCGCGTATGCAACGGCATGCGGATTGATATCCACACCGATAGTCCGCGGCGCTGCCTTCTGTACCGCAGAAGCCACCGCCCCCGAACCCGTGCCGATTTCCACAACGACATCGTCAGGCCGCACCTCAGCAAGCGCTGCACGGATTAACAAAAGGTATCCTCTGCCGGCTGATACACCTGAGACGCATCAAAACTCATAGGCGTGCCGCAAAGGAATTGGAAAGCTCGATAAACTCCGCAACCGACAAGACCTCCGGCCGCTTCTGCAGGAGGTCTTTGGGAAGAGACGCCAGAAACTCCGCGGTCTTCTCCTTTCCGTAGAGGGAAGAGAGACCTTTGAGGCAGTTGGACAGCGTCTTTCTCCGGTGGGAGAACGCCTCACGGACCACATCGGAGAACACCTTCTGGTTTGCGATTGGAACCGGCGGCGCACGCGGCGTTAATACAACCACCGCGGACCAGACCTCCGGCGGCGGGTTGAACGACTCGGGAGGAAGCTCCAGCAGGAACTCCACATCCGCTAACGCCTGCGTCATCACGGAAAGGCGTCCGTAGTCTCCGTTTCCGGGAGCGGCTGCAAGGCGCTTTGCAAACTCCAGCTGATACATCAAGACCGCCTTCTCGAAGCCCGCTTCCAGCAGACGGAAGGTAATCTTCGAAGAAATCGAGTACGGCAGATTGGCAACAACCAGATCAAACTCCGGAAGCTGGACCTTGGATGCATCGCCGACGGTAATCGTCAAATCCCCGCTCGCAAGCTCAGCGGAGAAACGGCGTTCCAGATTCGGCAGAAGCTTGGTATCAAGCTCGACTGCCCGCACATGCGCACCGCGCTCTAAAAGTGCAGACGTCAGAACACCGCCGCCCGGACCGATTTCCAGAACGGCGCGGTCAAAGACCGGCACAGCATCAGCAATCTGTTCTACGGCATAATCATCAACCAGGAAATGCTGATCGTTGGGAGCTCTCATAAAAAGGTTATTTTGAAGTGAAGAGATGGTACTTCTCTTCGGGATTTTCCAGCTCAAGCATAATCCGCTCAAGGATGAACTTCTCCGGCTTCTGGAGAGTCTTTACCCGTGCCTTAATGTCGGCAAAGCTTTCAAACGGCTTCTTCTCACGCTCGGTAAGCGTGTCGGTTAACGTTTTTTTGCCGAACCCGGGGAGAAGATTGAGCATATGCATCTTCAAACTGACCGGAACTGCCGTGTTGTAGAACTCCACGAACCGTTCCTCGGACGCCGCAATAATTTCGGCAACCGCCGGCTCAAGTTCACCCTTGGCAGTCGGGGTCAGCTCGGCAAAGGAGACACGGCGCTTTACGCGCTCAACAACCTTTCTCTCGCCGTCACCAATGTATACGGTGTCGTGGAGATTGATTGCCTTGTCCTTCTTTGCAATAAGTTCCAGGAGCTTGAACTGATCGGTACCCACCGCGAGAATAATCGGCTCGCGCTGGTTTAACGGACGCTTATCACCTGCATATCCCCACTGGAGATAATCAAGGACAATAGCTTCCACTTCCTTCTTGTCAGTTCTTTCTGTTTTCGGGGGCATAACTCCTCCCTCACTCGTACTTGCGAAGAATGTCTAAGATCTGATCCACGTCCTCGGTTACAAGGGCGAATCGCTCTTTTGCATAGATTGCACGGATTTCCTCGCGGCTTGCCGGCATGATGTTGACAATGCGGGAGGCAATTGTCGGAGTAATCTTCTCCAGACCTGCAAGCTCATCATAGAGTGCTTTTGCGGTTTCGACACTGCATTTACCAAGGGTGTCGGCATGGTCGATGCTTTTACGCAGTTCGTAAGACAGTGTGCGGACAGCACCTTCCGTCTCCTCAAGACCGCCGGCTCTCTGGTCGCGGATAGCGATAAGCTCTTCGCGGAGCTCAGGCAGTGTCATCATTTCTTCCTGAATAATTTTCTTAACTTTCATGCCGACCTCCAAAAGTAATGTAAAATAAGTATTGGGGGTTTAATTATATTTCTGTGCAGTAAGGTGCTGCGGTCTGGCAATAACGGTCTTGGTTGCCTTTCCGTCCTTAATCTGAAGGAGCCATGCTCTTCCTCTCTGACCAACGATGGTTCCGGTCTTACCGTGGAATCTCGGGTGCGGCTGTCCCTTCTGGACGCTGGAGTCGAGAACGATGTGGACCTTCTGTCCCTCTTCGAAGTGCTGGATGCATTTGGTTACATTCGGCATTCCGCGGGTACGGAGGGTTTTCTGCAGCTTATATCTTGTTCTTTTCTTAATTCCGTTGTGTTTTGCCATTTTTAATCACTCTCATGTATTTGATAATCCGTCGACCTGCACTACGTCCAACTCAGTGACTTTCGCGGGTGCGGCGAGGATTTCAGACAGACTCGGACTCGTTCTGCCCTCATCGCCTGAGATGAGTTCTTTAATGTAGAGACCGCTGTCACCGACCACTTCGAGCCGGTAAAGTCCGTTTTCGATGCCGAGAACCTGGATACCGATTACCTGGCGCTTGCGTACCAGATCTGCACGTCTGTGCGAGACGCGATTTGGCGTGCGCTGGGCAATCCAAGCCCCATTCAGCTTCGAAACGGCGTTCTGGACATTTTCCAGAGAGATACGGTCATCTACTGAAACCAGAATCCTGTATGTTTTATGCCCTTTGTGTGATTTAAGCATTTCCACCGTTTTCTTGTTTGACCAGGATTCCAGACGTACTTCGACCTCAGGCATCGCGGATTTGTTGATGGCCTCCTCTAACTCGCGAAGGTCTGCGGTTCTGATTTTCGGGTTTGCCATCTCCATAACAAACGGTCTTCCCGTACCATAGCAGAGGGCGTCAATATCCTCTCTGCCGGCTCCATGCAGGATTCCGGCGTCAGCCTGGAAGATTTCAACAGGCACTCTCGCAATCTCTTCCTCTACAGATGTCGGGTACTGTTTGCCGGTGAAGTTGCACAGCTCACAGCCCTTTCCGCGGCATGCGCGGCAGTCCCAGTGCGTCTGCGGAATTCCGCGCACGTGTTTTAAGTATCTGCCGTAGAAGTACAGGGAGGCGATCTGCAGCTCAGTACAGTCGTCTGCGATGTTTAAGACGATGGTAAGCTCCGGGTTTTTCGGATCGCCGCGCTTGCCGGTAAGGGCTGCAACCGCCTTTCCGACCTCGCGGTTCATCTCGGACTTTAACGGCTCCGGGTTTTCAAGATGCAGGTCGGACCAGAGCATCTCCTCGGACTCGGTCATCATCGGCGGCACACGAGTGCCGATAACAAAGGTCTCGTACTCAATGCCTTCCGCGGCCTCTGCGGCCTTCTCTGCCCAGTATGGAATCTGGAGGAAGAGGTCGTTGCAAACCCAGCAGGTCCCTTCCTCATACTCCTTGAACGGAATATTGTAGGCAAGAGCGTGGGCAACGCGAAGGGCGTGTCCGCGCTCGACGTTGGTAAGCCCGAAGGAGCGCTTGGCAAAAAGGCGTCCTAAGCAGTGATCGCAGATGTCGCCGTACTCTAAAATCTGGTGCACCAGAGAGAGGATGCCGGAAACTTCCTCACTCATGTGCCGCCCTCCGGTCAAACTCGTTTAAGAGGATAGTAATAGTGTGGTCTGCATGCAGGACACGCGGACCGACGGAGTACTTCGGCAGGTCCTTGATTAACTCCATCTCCTCTTCGGTGAAGTTCATGTGGTCCGATAAGAGGAAGTTCTCCGGCAGGGTTTCTGCGGTCCTGATATCCTCGCCGTTCTCATCAAGGACGGCAAACGGAATTTCCGCCAGAAGCTCGGCAAGACCGCCTGCTCTGATGTGGATACCGTCTGCGGCCTTCTGGAAGGAGGAGGTTGCCTCTTTGGTAAGGCCCTTCTTGATGAGCGCGCCGGCACTTCTCTCGTCAGGGTTTAAGGAGCGGATCGTTTCCCCTGCGAAACGGAGTGTTTTCTCCTGCTCGCCGCCTTTGAGGATTAAGAAGCATTCCACATCACGGCGTAAGTCGTGGCTTAAGAAGAACGAGCTGTTAATGCATCGGCAGAGAATGTCAAGACGTCCTGCCCCTCCCGGCATATCGTTTAAGGAGAAGGTGGGTTCGGTTGTTGCTTTGTGACCGACAACTGCGAATCTGAGCATAGTTCTATACATATTGGGCGGGCTTACTCATTAAGCCAGCGCAACCGGGGAAGAGCAGAAGAGGGGCAGGTATCATATCCCTTCAGCACAAACACTATAAGCACTTTGTATAAAACTACCAGAAACCTCACCATCGTTACCGCGTTTTTCGTAACAGCTCTGGTCATCTCCAACATTATCGCCTCCAAAGTCGTACAGATTGGATGGATTGAGATTCCGGCGGCCGTTGTTGCGTACCCGATAACCTTCCTCTGCACCGACCTCGTCAGTGAAATATGGGGAAAGAAAGAGGCAAACTTCCTCGTCCGTCTCGGATTCGTCGTCCAGCTCTTCTCGCTCGTCTTAATCTACGCTGCAGTCTTCCTGCCGCCGGCATCCTACATGACAGAGTTCCAGACATCGTTTGCGGCAACACTCGGCAGCTCCGCACGCTTCGTCTTCGCCTCCATGATTGCGTACTTAGTCGCCCAGAGCTTTGATGTCGAAGTCTTCCACAGAATCAAAGCACGCTTCAAGCCGAAGTGGATGAGAAATAATGTCACCATCGTAAGCCAGTTAATCGACACGACCATCTTCATCACCATCGCCTTTGTGGGTGTCGTCCCGAACCTGCTGGTCATGATTTTCAGCCAGTATATTATCAAGGTCCTTATCGCCATTGCAGACACGCCGATCTTCTACTTCTTAACCCGTCACGGGCAGGCCGAATGTCCTGAGGCATAAGATACCACTACCCTTATCTCTTTTTACTGCCAACGTGTAAGACATATGGACGCATACGAACTCGTCACCCGAAATACGGCTGAGATCGTCACCGAAGACGAACTGAGAGCACTGCTCGCAAAACCGACAAAACGGGTCTATACCGGCTATGAGCCAAGCGGCGAGATTCACTTAGGTCACCTTGTGACCATCAATAAACTGATGGATATGAAAAATGCAGGGTTTGACGTCGTGGTGTTAATCGCAAACCTGCACGCATATCTGAACAGAAAAGGAACCTTCGAGCAGATTAAAGAGCTCGCAGACTATAACAAGGCATGTATCGAGGCTGTCGGTCTGAAGGGAGCGGAGTTTGTTTTAGGAACGGATGTTCAGCTGACGCCAAAGTACCAGACCGAGGTGTTAACCCTCTGTCAGGAGATTACCTTAAACCGTGCCACCCGCAGTATGGATGAGGTTGGCCGCGCTATGGACAACCCGATGGTTTCCCAGATGGTCTATCCGGTTATGCAGGTTGTTGATATTCCGACCTTAGGCGTTGACGCTGCAGTCGGCGGTATTGACCAGAGAAAGATTCACATGCTTGCCCGTGAGCACCTGCCGTCCTTAGGATACAAGCCGCCGGTATGTATCCACACGCCGATTGTTAACGGTCTCGACGGTGAGAAGATGTCCTCCTCGAAAGGAAATGTGGTTTCCGTTGCAGACTCCCCGGAGGAGATTAAGAAGAAGATGAAGAAGGCATTCTGCCCGCCGGAGATTGAGGGCAACCCGATTATGCAGATCTTCCAGTACAATATCTTCCCGAGAATGGATACCGTGGCTATCCGCAGACCGGAAAAGTTCGGCGGAGATTTAGAGTTCCACAGCTACGCAGAGCTTGCAGAGTCGTACGGTGCTGGAAAGGTTCACCCGATGGACTTAAAGAATGCCTGCGGAGATGCGTTAACCGAACTGTTAGCTGACGCATACGCATACGTGCAGAGCTATAAGGGCAGAGCCTGAATCGATAAGATTCAAAAAAAAACTTTTTTTTATTGTATTTATTTCCGCTTAACCCCGCTCATATTCGCCCCGCCAAGCTCAGCCCCTTTCAGATTTGCCCCGCGTAAATCCGCCATCCACAAATCCGCACTTTCCAGATGGGCATACGACAAATCCGCGTCCCGCAGATTCACCTGCCGCAAATCCGCTCCTTCCAGATGCGCATACGACAGATTCGCTCCCGACAAATCAAGCCCGGCAAGAGATACCTCCTCTAAATACGCACCGTAAAGCCGCACATTACTGTTCTCCTCGCGAAGCTTTGCCGCATACCAGGGATTCCAGACATCTG
>JAGARL010000137.1 GCA_017622255.1 Methanocorpusculum sp. | reverse complement strand
TGCCTATCAAGGAAATCAGCGGGATAAGCTCCTCCTTGACACCATTTGCGACCCGCATTTCCAGGATATTCATCTCTGCTTCCAGAGACGGCGCAAACTCATGACAGATACGCTTTGCCGCATGGAGCAGCCACTTCAGATTCTCCACAGCCGCATGGATATCTCCGCCTCCAACACCGAACCGCTCGGAAATCATATCCTCGGAAACTTCCGATGCCCATTCTTCTGCGACCGCCGCAGTTTTCACTGCCGCGAAGAACTCCTCGGTACACTCCTCCGACCACAGCTCATCACAGCGGTCGGTCAGAATCTTATCAACCAGCTTCTCATCGGATGCCTTCAGATAGAAACGGAACATATCAGGCGTCATGCACAGCAGATGCAGAACACCGAACGGCGAAAAGTTCTCTCCGGCATGTTCGGAGAATGCCGCCTTCATCATAAGAGCAGTCTCCGGCATCAGATAGAGCCGCGAGGAAAGCGCTCCAAATCCGGTATAAGAGAAGTTTCCGGCAACTTCATCAATCATTCCTGCGTCCGCGAGGAAATCAAGCGCCTTGTTTACGTTGCGGTCAAGTCTGCGGTGAACCGCTTTCTGACTTGCGTAAAACGACCGCTCCATGAATGCGGAGACCTCGTCGCGGGTGGAAGCAAAGCCTGAGGTAATCAGCGCAAGCAAATGGCCGCGAAGTTCACTCTCCCGCTGGCACTGCGACTTGATATCCTCTGCCGGAGCGTTGATGAACTCCTCAAACAGCTCATCAATCCGCTTCTCCTCTTTTGCGATTAAGACCGCTTCGCCATACGGGTCGAGTCTCGGACGTCCCGCACGTCCTGCCATCTGCCGGTACTCCATTACCGGAATCTTGTTCATGCCGGTCCGCACATCATAGCGCTGATAATCCCGCACGATAACCCGCCGTGCCGGAAGGTTGAGTCCTGCGGCAAGGGTTGGTGTCGAGGAGATGCTGACAATCTCGCCTTTCCGAAAACCTTCTTCCACCGCAGCACGGGCTGCCCGCGGAAGACCTGCATGATGGAATGCCGCGCCCTTCTTTACCGCCTCTGCGAGAACTTTTCCGGAGGCGGTTGTGTCAGCCTTTGCGATAATTTCCGAATAACGGTCAAGTTCGGGAGACGATTTCTTCAAAGCGGCAGCCGCTTTTTTTGCAAACGCTTCTGCAGACCTTCTTGACGAGACAAAAACCAGACACTGCCCGCCTTCTTCTGCCGTGTCTAACAGAAGATTCAGGTCGTCATCCTTTTTCACCGAAGGCACTGCCCGCTCTGAGTCACCGAAGCGGATTTTTCCCTGATAATAAACACCTTCGCGTAAATCCACCGGACGCCATTCACTGGTAATCAGTTCCGCATCCAGCCACTTCGCAAGCTCTTCGGGGTTTCCCATCGTTGCGGAGAGGCCGATAATCTGCATGTCCGGATTCAGATACCGCATCTTGGCGATTACCATCTCCAGCGTTGCCCCGCGCGTGTCGTCTCCTATCAGATGAATCTCATCCACGACCAGAAGAGAGACGCGTTTGAGCCACTCCGCCTTATTCCGGAGCAGGGAATCGGTTTTTTCCGAGGTCGCAACAATGATATCATACCGCCCAAGGTACTCATCCTTCTGGTCAGGGTCGCCTGTTGCGATACCAACCGTGACGCCTTTTCCGGAAAAATCATCATATTTCTCCGAAGCAAGGGCTTTTAACGGTACAATATAGAGACATTTTCCCCCTTCTGCGATTGCTTTCTGCATTGCAGTCTCGGCAATCAGCGTTTTTCCGGAAGCGGTAGGAATGGCCGCTAAAATGTTTTTCCCGTCTAAAAGTCCGGCTTTTACACAGTCAGCCTGCGGCGGATAGAGCTCGGAAATCCCAATCGCCGAATACGCGTCGCGCAAGGCTTTTGGAATCGGCAGTGTGTCTATTTTCATAAAATACGCCTCCGGCGCCGAGACCCCTTTGTTTCGAGTGGAACTTTGGAAAACACGTCTTTGTATTTAATGATTGTGAATGCCCCAAAAGGATTAGTAATAGTAGGACATCATGTCCATCTTTGCTTCCTTTCTCTTGCGGTCGAGGTAACTGAACACTGTTGTGTGTTCTGAGCCGCTGATAAGCATCGAAACTGCGGTGTGGGCATCGTTCATCTGCTCGGGAAGGCCGATAATGGCAACGGTTTTGCCGTAAACCGAGATAGAGGTGCCGGTCATGTTTTCAATCTGCTCGCGGGCTTTTCCGTCACGGCCGATGATTCTTCCTCTGATACGCGCGAGTTTGTCAGGAGTGTCTGCAACGTCTGTTACATCAATGATGTCTAAGACCATGTCCTCATCTTCGAGGAGCTTCTTTGCACGCTCCGGAGAGAATCCTCTGCCGATGGCTTTGATTACTTCCATCGAGCGGATTTCCGCTAAGGCATCGTTTTCGTTGGTGATTTCTACAATGCCGGTTTGGCTGTCGACATCCAGTGTTACCTTGAGAACTTTTTCCAGGTGTTTGCGAGTCTCTCCGCCTTTTCCGATAATTGCGCCGATTCTGTCGTTGGGGATTTTAACTTCCTGAATCATGATTATATCTCGAAAAATTCTTCGCCTACGATTTCGCGGAAAATCTCATGCGGGTCGCGGATAGAACATTTCTTGTCGAAGAAACGGTTAATATTGACAATGTCGCGGAAAAGGAAATTGTAGGCTTTCGGGTGTTCGGGGGTTACTGCCTGTGCCATGTCGATTAAAATCAGACCGTCTGGACCGGTTAGAATATTATACTCGGATAGGTCTCCGTGGACTAGGCGGGCCTTCTGGTATAAATCGCGAATCAGTCCGACTGCTTCTGCATAGGTCTCTTCTGCGGATGCCGGAAGACGCTGTCTCATCTGCGGATACGGAATGCCGCCTTCGCCTAAGAACTCCATAATCAGGATGTTTCTGTCAAACGCATACGGCTTCGGGCACGGCAGACCGGCATCGGATGCTCGTGCCAGGTTGCTGTACTCCTTCTTTGTCCAGGCAAAAATGATGTCTTTGTGCGTCCGGCGAATCGATGCGAACCGCGGGTCACCAATGATGTACTCGGACATGGTGGTGAAGTTTCCGGTTCTGATGCGGTAGATTTTCACTGCTGCACCGGTCTCGATTTCGTCCTCAACGCGGCCTGCGATGAAGACGTTCGCCTCTTTTCCGGAGGAGATGGAGCCTCCAAGCGATGAAATGACTTTTTTGTTTACGAGTTTGTAAAGCGATAAAAGGGTTACTTCATCAAAAACCTCACCGGTAACTTTGCGGCTGTCCTCATCCTTGATTCTGATGCCAAGACCTGCAAGCTTTCTGTCGAGTTCTTCGATGCGGCCTGCATGCTCGGCATGGTGATACGCGTCTGAGTGCCGTCCTTTGCGGGTGTGTTTTGGAGGTGACATGGTGGTGATAACAAAGATTTCAAC
>JAGARL010000136.1 GCA_017622255.1 Methanocorpusculum sp. | reverse complement strand
GGATGAAGAGCTATGAGCAGGTAAAAACAGCCGTTCTTCTTTCACGTGCAACGGCAGGTCTGGTGAATGGGGCTGCCGTCTTCTGTATTCCAGGATCTCCAAAGGCCGTGCAGCTTGCAGCCGAGGAAATTATTGTACCGGAGATAAAACACATACTGACCCATGCGGGACAGTAATCTCTTTTTTTCACTAAAAAAAGTAAAAAGGAATCAGTGGATTTCCTTTAGGTGATGGGTGTGATACTGACAATCAGTATATGATGCACCTGATTTAGAAGACGTCGCTGCCTGCGTTCGGGAAGAAGAGCGGCTCGCCGTACTTGTCAACACCGAATTCTGCAATGATCTTCTGTGCTTCGTCGCTGACGAGCCAGTTGATGAACTCTTCTGCTCCTTCTGCGTCAACTTTCGGCATCTTCTCCGGGTTGCACGGGATGATGTTGATGAAGTTGAGCATGCGTTCGTCCTTCTCAACAAGGATGACGATGTTCTTTAAGGACTCTTTCTTGGTGAGGTAGGTTGCACGGTCCATGACGGTGTATGCATCTTCTGCATCGGTGTACATCAGAGTTGGTCCGTTTCCGGATGCTCCCTTCTCGTAGATTTCATACCAGCTGCCGGACGGGGTGATGCCTGCTGCTGTCCAGAGTTCCTTTTCTTTTACGTTGGTTCCGGAGTTGTCACCGCGTGAGACGAAGTGGGACTGGGTGTCTTCGATTGCTTCGAGTGCTTCGGTGATGTCGGTCATGCCTTTAACGCCTGCCGGGTCATCTGCCGGGCCCATTAAGACGTAGTCGTTGTACATCAGCGGGATACGCTCGGTTCCCCATCCGTCTGCAACGAACTGTTCCTCTAAGGATTTTGCATGGACGATGACTAAATCAACGATATCGTTAGTCTTTGCGGTATCAATAGTGGCGCCGGTTCCTGCCTTGATGTGGCGGATGACGACATTCGGGTTCTTTTCCATGTATGCATCTTCGAGTGCCGGAATCATTCCTGCATCAACAGGGCCGATGGTACTGGAAAGAGAGATTACCTGACGCGGTGCATCTTCGGTGGTGACACAGCCTGCGGAGAGCACGGCGGCGACAGCAACGAGACATACAGCGACGAGTGCGAATTTCTTCAGGTTCATGTGTATGTTCCTTTGTTTTTGGTTCAATTCTCTACTGCACTTATCTGGAAGTTGGGAATTGATCTATATTAGGTTATCTAAAGGGGTATATAATTATGCTGTTGGTATTGCTGTTGTTTTTCAACTGATATATCAACATCTTCATTTGATATATCAATTGGTGATGTATTGGCGAATTTGCGTAATTATTTGTTTGTTTTTGAATTGTCTGATGCGCATCGTCTGATTTGTCGATTGTCCTTTGATGGCGGTGTTTCTTTTTTCTGGTTTTATTCTCTGATGCGCGAGCGGTCATCCGCGCCGTTTTTGCTGGTTGTTTTTTGGGATGTATTAGGTTTTTCCAGATTTTGTTCGCGTTTCCCTAATCCTTTATCATGTCAGAGACTAATTATTTTGTATCGAGGAAAAACAGGTCTGACTGATTCAATCCGTGTCTGAGCTTCTGACTTAAGTCGCGAAGTTTGCCATCCTCTTAGAGGAGGGGTAACCACCCCTCACAAAACCTCCGCGACCGCTTCGACCTCTACCAAAGCGCCCCGCGGCAGATCTTTTACTGCAACACAGCTTCGCGCAGGC
This sequence comes from Methanocorpusculum sp., assembly GCA_017622255.1. GTDB lineage: Archaea > Halobacteriota > Methanomicrobia > Methanomicrobiales > Methanocorpusculaceae > Methanocorpusculum. The sequence continues at coordinate 883 of JAGARL010000136.1, read as the reverse complement.
TTTCCCGGGAAGTATTCTGCATAGACTGCATTAAACGCCGCAAAGTCTGCAATGTCTGCCAGATAGCACGTTGTCTTGACAACTGTCTCCGGCGATGCCCCGGCGGCCGCAAGTACGGCGCAGAGATTTTCCATAACCTGCCGCGTCTGGGATGCGATATCTGCCCCCACAATCTCTCCTGTCTCCGGCGAGAGTGCAATCTGTCCGGAGGTAAAGCAGAGTCCGCCGGATACAACTGCCTGCGAATAAGGGCCGAGTGCTGCCGGTGCCCGGTTGGTATGTATCTGCTTCATGGTTCCCGCTCCAGAAGCTTAAAGCCCGCACCGCACAGCGCATCTTTAATGGCCTTGATATGTTCAAAGTTCCGTGTTTCGAGCGTCAGCCGCAGATAGCATCCGTTCACATCCGCTCCTTCGCAGGTGTGCTCATGGAACACCGCTGTTACATTGCCGCCTTCGCGGGCGATAATCTCAGATACCTGCATGAGCTGTCCCGGCTTGTCCACGAGTTCGATTAAGAGTTGACAGCTCCGTCCGGACATCAGCAGACCGCGGGCAATGACGCGGGAGAGGATGGTCACATCAATGTTTCCGCCGGACAACAGACAGACCGCTTTCTTTCCTGCAAGGTCCACTTTGCCGAACATCGCAGCGGCCACCGCAACCGCTCCGGCTCCTTCGGTTACCAGCTTGTGCCGCTCCATCAGCGCCAGAATCGCCGCGGAGATTTCATCGTCGGTGACCGTTACAATCTCATCCACGTACTGCGAGCACAGCTCATAGGTAAGCGAACCCGGCTGTTTTACCGCGATACCGTCTGCGATGGTAAAGACCGAGTCGAGCGCTTCGATGTGCGAATCATGAATCGAGTTCAGCATGGAAGG
>JAGARL010000135.1 GCA_017622255.1 Methanocorpusculum sp. | reverse complement strand
GGTGTAGTTGAGTTTGATATAGGTACCGTTTTCTACAGCCATATGAATCCTTATTATATGGGTGTTCTTAGTTTATAATCTCTTCACCTGCATGCCGTAAGATATATCATCCATCCGGAGAAATGGTGAGATATGTCCCTTATTCCCCGCACGGCACCCTGGTCTCTTCGGCGGTTGTATGTGGAGTCGTTTCCAAAAGAAGAACGCTTCCCTTTTCTGTTCCTGAAGGCGCTTGCACGTACAAAGAAGAGCCGGTTTCTTGCGTACTATGATGGCGATACGCTTGCCGGGATGTCGTTTACGATTGAAGGGAAAGATATGGTGTTTCTGCTCTATCTGGCAGTGTCTCCTGCGCTGCAGTCCTGCGGGTTTGGAACAGAGATTTTGTCGTATCTAAAGGAGCTGTACAAGAAGCCGCTGACGCTGAATGCAGAGCCGCTTGATTCAGCGGCAGAGAATTCCCCTGAGCGGGAGCGGCGGTTTGCATTCTATGAGAGAAACGGGTTTTCAGATACGGGGTATGAACTTGTTGATTCAAAGATGACGTATACGGTACTGTCAGATGCAGAGGTGTTTTCTGCTGCGGAGTACTCCGAGGCGCTTTTGGGGCTGCATCCGAGAGGGATTGGGATGCCGGAGATTCGAAAACGCGGAGAAAAAAGATAAAAAGGAGGTGTGTTATTGCATGAGACGCATGCGGGATAATATCAGGGGAGTTATGCAGTGACTTCTTCCCCGTCTTTGGAAGTTACCATCCAGGTGGTACTGTTGGAATAACTCCAGCGGGAAATCTCTAAGTCATCACAAATCTGTGAGAGAATGGCAAGGTTTGTTCCGACCTCTTTCGAGGAAAGGCCAAGGTCTTTTGCGATATATTTTGCCTTGAAGAACTTACCGCCCTTGGCAACGCCTGCCTTTAAGTATCCAAGAATTTTTGACTGAGTATCGTTGTATTTTTCCAGTAATGTTTTGGGTCCAGTCATTTGACTTACCTCTAGTAAATATGGTTCGTGTGAGCATATATAGCTTTTGCTCATGAACATAAATGATAACAGAGAGAACAAAAAAGAAAAGAAGCCGAATTAGAGCTCTTCAACGCCAAATTCGGAAATTTTCTCGATCATCTTGGCAATTACCTCAGACCGCATACCTTCCACAAACTTGATACTGCCGACCACTAAGTGACCGCCGCCGGAAATTCCTGCTCCCGGCATCTCATCGCGCATGGAACGAACCATCTGCGGAATGTTCATTAAGACACCGCGGGAACGGATAACCGCAAAGTCCGGACCAAGACCTAAGGTCACGATCGGCTCTCCGGCATACTTCTTGCAGAGAACATCGTGCACCTCGCCGGAGGACTTGCCCGGCGGCGGGAAGGTGAAGCGGTGGGCGAACATTTCCACATCCGCCTGGAAGAGGTGAGCGCCGGACTCTAAGACCTGCTCTTTTACGTGCGGCATCATCGTCTCGACCTGCTCAGTGATTGCCGCGTTTGCCTCCTCGACTAAGAGAGCAACTAAACGGTTGTGGCGGTCTGCTGCGTTGTTGATGTTTAAGATGTCCTTGACAATCTCGCGGCCGTCGTTGAATCTGAGCCAGTACTGCTCATAATCAAGAGCGAGCGCCATATCGCGGCACTCATCAATCGTGTACTTACCCTCGATTAAGGATAAGTACTGCTGGAGTTCCGGAGCCTCGGAGCGGTCGGCAACACCTGCCACCGCCGGGAAGTGGAGAATCTTCTGCTCGATTCCCGGGAAGATGAGGCGGGCAATTTCCGTTCCCAGCATACCTGCGGTAACACCGAAGTCTCCTCCCACATGGTACGGGTTGACGTGGGCAAGCAGGTACTTGTCAATGGTGTCATCCGGGTGGTGGTGGTCTGCGACGATAACGTCCAGGTTGTACACCTCGGTCATCTTGTAAGACGGCATATCTTCTTCGGTGGAACCGTTGTCCATCAGAAGAATCAGCGGGAACTTCTGACCGAAGCGGACGTTGTCCTTGAGCATCATATCGAGGTCGCGGGTAACATCCTCAATCTCATAGAACGGAGCCTTGGACGGGGAGCGGCGGAAGAGGAAATTATCCATATCCGGGTCGCCGCCGTTTTCTCTGATGTACTGCAGGACAGCAGTCTCAACGGATACTGCGGCACAGATACCGTCTGCATCTGCGTGGTGGCGGAGGATAATCGGCTGCTGGGTTAAGACTGCGCGGCGGACAATCTTTGCGAGCTTTCTCATCTCCGGCCAGAGAGCACGGAGAACCTCGGAGTCAACAAGCGGCTCGACATCTGCCGGCGGCTCGGCACGCTCCTCTAAGGCGCGGTTGATTCTGGCTCTGACATGGTCAGCTTCTTCTCCGCGGAGGATAATCATATCAGAGACTTCAATCTGGACCTGATTGTTTCTCTTGTTTGCCTCTCCAAAGATTCTGACAACATC
>JAGARL010000134.1 GCA_017622255.1 Methanocorpusculum sp. | reverse complement strand
TCTCCGCACCGAACACCTCGACCATCATGGGATCGGTCGCTCCTGCGGAGTACAGTATGGCATCCAGTGTTGTCTCCGTAGTCCGGCAGGCGGGTATGCTTATCTCTATGGCTGTCTGTATGGCTGCGGTATCCGTCTTTGTCGGCGGAACGGACATGCTCGGTCCTGACATGTACGCGGAGTTTGTCGAAGCGCTTCGCGTCTCGATGCTCATCAGCGCCGGAATCGCGGTTGCCGGTGTCTTCTTCTCCTGGTTCAGAGGCCCTGCCCCGGACCGGAAATAAACACGTTTTTTTATGCAGGGAGGCAATTTCTATATATGAAGGTCATGGTAGGCGGCACATTCGACCCGCTGCACATCGGGCATCAGCTTCTGCTGAAACGGGCATTTATGACCGCAGGGGATGCAGGGGAAGTTATCATCGGGCTTTCGTCCGATGTCTTTGCCGCCCGCAAACAGCATCCGGTCCGCGGATACGAAGTCCGCAAAGCTGAACTTGTCCGCTGGATTGAGGAAAGCGGTTTTTTGGCATCCTATGAGATTGAACCGCTCTCCGACCAGTTCGGCTCGGCTTTGACGCAGGACTTTGATGCGCTGGTTGTCAGCTACGAGACATTTCCGGTCGGCAATCTGATTAATGAAAAGCGAAAGGAACTGGGACGCCCCATGGTCGATTTGTACCAGATTCAGTGCGTTATGGCAAAAGACGGAAGAGCCGTTTCCTCCACGCGGATTTACCGCGGAGAGATTAACCGCTTCGGCGAACCCGAACCCGAAGAAGAGTTCCTGCAGATGTAATCTCCCCCTTTTTTTGCCGCAAACCGGTTTTATATCTCGTTTCTTTTCCTACAGAAATGTATGATGGAAATCTTCTCTTCCGCCGCCGGTGTTCTGACCAGACAGGAGAGCATCGCACCCGGCTGCTGGATTCGCCTGGTTGTGCCGAGCGGAGAGGAAATCGCCGCGGTAAGCCGCACCTTAGGGCTTGACTCTGCGGAGCTGATGGTTCTCCTTGACGAAGAGGAACTGCCGCGCATTGAACAGGAGGAGCGCTATACCTTAGTCCTCGTGGATACCCCCTATAAGCAAAACGAGGACGACATCACCTCCTACCAGACCATCCCTGCCGCGTTTGTCATCCTGCAGGACTGTCTTTTGACGGTGTCGCTTCGGCGAAACCCGGTTCTGGATGCCTTCGCCGCCGGGAAGGTCAAAAACTTTGAGACCGGAAAACCCTACCGCTTCCTTTTGCAGTTCCTCTATGCCAATGCCGGGTTGTTTGTGAAAAACCTGCGGCTCATTGACAAAAAGACGCTGGAGATTGAAAAACATCTCAAACGGGCGACAAAAAACGAGGAGCTCTTTCAGGTGCTCAACCTCTCCAAGTCCTTGGTATACATCACCAACTCCCTGAAAGGAAACACCGGGGTTCTGGAAAAGCTCACCCGGCTTTCCGCCGCATCGGATATCCTAAGCGAAGCGGACAAGGACCTGCTGGATGACACGGTAATCGAAAACCGGCAGGCATTCGAGATGGCGCAGAACTACTCGGCGACCATCTCCTCGACGATGGGGACATTTGCCTCTATCATCAGCAATAATGTCAACGGCATTATGAAAATCTTCACCTTCGCAACCGTCCTTCTGACTGTTCCGATGATGATTGCCGGATTTTTCGGCATGAATGTTTTAGTGCCCTTTGCCGGCGATGCGTTCTCCTTCTGGGTTATTATCATCGCCTCGCTTGCCGTCTCTTCCGCGGCGATGGGGCTCGTCTACCGGGTGTTTATGCGCTGAGGTCTTCTGCCCGCTGCAGAAGAATTTCGGCAATTCTCCGGTCTGCGCCGAGCGGTTCGGCACAGCGGACCGGAACGGTTCTTCCGTCAGCAAAGCGTATGCTTCCGCTCTTTTCTCCGGCAGGCAGTCCAAGCAGTTCCGGGATGGTTTTTTCGGTGTGCGTGCCTTTTGCAAGCAGCATCGGAACAACAATCAGTTCTTCCGCATCCGTTTTTTTGAGTGCACAAAGCGCTTCCGGTACTGACGGCGCGGTAAACTCCAGAAATGCATGGTGGATTGGATGGTCTGAGAGCTCCTGCATGAAAGAGGCGGTCTTCTCTAACACCTCCGCACTTTCGCCGCTTCTGCTTCCGTGTCCTATCAGCAGGATTCTGCATTTCGTCATGGAATAGTATTTGCCCGCAGGGCTAATCAATCCGTCAGATAAGCATATAGCATTGTGCATACAATGTAACTGTAATGTACTGCCGATTTTGCGGATATGAAATAACCGAAGAGGATGTGTACTGTCCAAACTGCGGAAAGCGCTGTATATCGCCGCTTACCGAGTCGCCGAACGCGCCGCCGAAGAAGAAGCGTTCGAAGGTCTGGATTGCGGTACTTATCGTGCTGGTTCTGCTCTGCGCCGCAGTCTGTGCGGTGGCTCTTCCAATTCTGCTGACGCCGGCGGAGGCGACGGTGACGCTGACGGCTGTTCCTGAAAATGTTTTGGTCTATGTCGGAGAGACCTTTGCCGGCACTGCTCCGCTGACCTTCACGATTCCGCCGGATGTCCCAACTGATATCTCGGTTGTGCTTGAGGGATACGTTACCTGGGTTGAGTCGGTGACCTTAACGCCCGGCGAGCATTACACGCTGTATGTGACGCTGGAAAAGGAAGCGCCGCCGCTGGTATCCGATACCGAGGAGACCTTCGAGCGGATGTATGAGTGGAAATACAACGGATACACCTTCTCAACACAGCTTTCCTTATCCAAGGAGAAGGATGCCTACTATCAGGGACTCGGACACTCGAATCTGAATCTGGTAAAGTATGCAACGGACTCGTATAACCGCAAAGTGGTCGCAGAAATTGCCGGCGGCATAAAACAGCAGGCAGAGTCCCTCGGCTTTACCAACTATGAGACGATGATGATGGCGGCATCCTTTGTGCAGGAGCTCCCGTATAAAGAAGATGACGAGTATCTTGGAGTGCCTGAGTATGCCCGCTATCCGATTGAGACGTTGGTTGACGGTGCGGGAGACTGCGAGGACAAGTCAATTCTTCTGGCAGCCCTTCTTCGCGAACTGGGATGTGAAGTGGTGCTTCTGGAATTCCCCAACCATGTCGCAGTTGGAGTAGAAGCAAACCGTGATGATGCATATGGTTCATATGCTCCGTATGGCGGGAAGAAGTATTTCTATCTTGAGTCAACCGCATCAGGTTGGGAGCTCGGCGAGATTCCGTCAGAATTTGACTTAAACAGAATCAGCAAAATCAGCAGAGTATCCTAATACTCTTTTTTCCCAGTCCGCATTTACTCTATCATCTTTTGGAAAAACCAGTTGAAAACACCGTTTACTCTATCATTTTTTCCTGAGCAGGATTACTGCACGGTTTCTGCATCTTTTAATCACAAAAAAAAGAACGGTGAGATGTCGGCTCACCGGAAATATCTGGGTCTTACTGTCTCTGAATGGTAATCATGACGTCATCAGCCTGGATGACATCGACTTCCTGACCGGAAACGGTGTAGGTGTAGGTGACCTTCCATGCGTCTTCCGGAACGGCGATTTCCTCACCGTCTGCGACAACGACTGCCGGCGGGGTAATCTTGTCCTCATCGGATAATGCCTGGACTGCCTTCATGAAGGCTCCTGCCTTTGCACGGAGGGTCTTTCCGACAACGCTCTTGTTGAAGACAACGTCTCCAACCTTCTTTTCGAGTGCCGGCTCTTCCGCCTTCCAGACAACTTCGGCGTTCATGGTTCTTCCCAGGTCACCTGCGTCGTCGATGTCATGGTTCGGCGTGTAGATGGTGACGATTCCAAGCGGTGCGTTTAATGCAAGGCCTGCGTCGTGCTTGTACTTTCTGAGGATGCCTGCCATCTTAACGACTAAGTCACCGTCGCGGAGTGCTGCTTCGTCGTCGAAGGAGAAGGTGGTCCACGGGTGGTCGATGATTCTCTTGCCGCCGGATAAGTGGTGGTAGCATTCCTGTGCGAAGAACGGAATGTAGGGGGCAAGCATGGTGCACATGGCATCAAGGGTGGTCTCAAGCGTGTAAACTGCGCCTGCTCTCTCCGGCTCTTCGCTGTAGAGTCTGCCCTTGACGAACTCGAGGTACTCGTCTGCCATGACGTTCCAGGCAAAGTCGCGGACAATCTTTAAGCCTTTGTCGAAGAGGTAGGATTCCATGGCCTCGGTGACGTCTGCGACGGTCTTGGAGAGGTTTGCAAGCATCCAGCGGTCGATAAGGGTGGACGGTGCGTCGGTCTTTGGAACAGGAGACTCCTTCTGAATCTGGGAGAGGGAGAATCTGACGATGTTCCACATCTTGGTCTGGAAACGGGATGCGGCAACGACGTCGTTCCAGTTGAAGAGAATGTCCTGTCCGGTGGAGGATCCGGCTGCTGCCCACTGGCGGAGTGCGTCAACACCGTACGGGCCCATGACATCTTCCGGACCGATAACATTGTCGCGGGACTTGGACATCTTGAATCCGTCTTCGCCAAGCACCATTCCGTTGATTAAGATGCCGTCCCACGGCTTCTCGCCGAGGAGTGCCATGTTTCTAAGGATAGTG
>JAGARL010000016.1 GCA_017622255.1 Methanocorpusculum sp. | reverse complement strand
GCGGCAGATGTTGCCGCATGGATTTCCGGAAAAAAGGGAAACACGGCAGATATCATAACCTATACGCTTGATAAAACCCTGAAAGCGCAAAAACTCTATACAGCAGAGCCTGCCGCCGGCGGGGCGTTTTATACGCCGCGCATCAAAGACTTTCTTGGAGCAGAGGAGAATGTCACGCAGGAGTTTGGAAATCTCGCAGATTCCATCCGCGAAGACCTGCGCGCGGTAAAAATCAAGAACTGCGGTTTTGCTCTTCCGGCGTTTTCCGCGTTGAATCTCGCCGATGCGTACTATAAGGATGCAGAGGAGTTCGAAGCAGCAGGCGCGGAAAGCTACAAGATTCTCTCCCGCGAACTGCGTGATGCCGGCGCGCTGAAAACGATTCTGCATACCAAGTCTCCAAATGAGTTGGAGCTGGAACTCCTGCGCGGGAAAAAATATCTCTGGGCGGTTTCAGACTCTGCCCTCGAGCAGGTTTTAGAGACAGCGCGGGATGTCGTAATCAGTGCTGAATCAGTCCCGCGCCTGGAAGAACTCCTTGACTGTTATCAGATACGAAATGTCTATCTCCGCGATGCGGATGCGGAAAGCGTGAACTTTGCACTGAAATATTTTGACCGGGAATATCTGTTTACCGCAGGATACGGAGACGGTGAAGAATACTGGAAAAATCTTGCAGAATTAAAAATCCGAACGGAAGAGTAAAAAGAATATTTTTGAATCTTAGAAGATAAGATTCAGTACGTAGACAATAACGCCTACAACCGCGACAGTGATTAAGACTGCTGCCGGTTTAATGTGAATTGCTTTCTTATCGTCTGCATCATAGTAGGTAACAAGACCTGCAGAGGAAGAAAGCCCGCGTCCCGAACTTTTCTGAGCCATATCATATTATATTGAACCTCTACCCATATAAAAGAAGAGGGAAAGAACAGAAATATGGATACAATACAGATAACCGGAACGGCATTTCTTGGTGCGGATTTTGTGCCGGAAACTGTTGATATAACGATTTCCAACGGAATTATTGCAGATATTTCACCCGCGCGCACGAAATCCGATTCCCTGATTCTTCCGGCATTTTTCAATGCCCACACGCATATCGGAGACACTGTGGCCCTGGATACCCGGATTGACCGGCCGCTTGCAGAACTTGTTGCCCCGCCGGATGGACTCAAACACCAAATTCTCCGCGAGACGCCGGAAGACCGCCTCATCTCTGCGATGCGGTCTTCGATGCAGTATATGCGAGCCTCCGGCACCACCGGCTTTGCTGATTTCCGGGAAGGGGGAAGAGACGGGGTGTCTGCTCTTTCTGCCGCGAAAATCCCAGGCATTATGCCGCTTATCTTCGGCCGTGACGGGGGTGAGCTCCTGCTGGATGCAGCAGGGTTCGGGCTTTCCAGCGCGCACCGAAGAGACGAGGAGAGAGAAGCGGCGGATGCGGCACGAAAGGCGGGAAAACTTGTTGCGGTACATGCAGGAGAGGGCGGAGTCAAGGATATCGAGCCGGCTTTTGAACTGCAGCCGGATGTCATCATCCACGCAACCCATTTCCGCCCGGAAGACATCCGCCGCGCGGCAGATGAGGATATCGCCGTGGTTCTCTGTCCCCGCTCGAACTGGCTCTTAGGTGTTACCGACTCTGCGAGAAAACCGCCGGTCAGAGAACTCCTTGATGCCGGATGCCGGGTGTTTCTGGGAACGGACAACGTCATGTTCGTGTCTCCCGACATGCTTTCCGAGTGCGCATTTCTCATGACTGCCTACAAAACAACGCCG
>JAGARL010000133.1 GCA_017622255.1 Methanocorpusculum sp. | reverse complement strand
GAAGACGAAGGTCTTGATGGACGGGGACTCGTCAATGACTTTGGTCAGGGTGACGATGTCCGGTAATGCTGACTCAGTCATGAGCGCACCCCACAATTTCCTCTGCCGGTATTCCGTCTTCGGCATAGAGGTCGCTTACAATGTCCGAGAAGACATTGAAGTTGTCATAGACGGCGCTGCCGATTTCAACTGCAGAGGCTCCTGCCATCATCATCTCGAGGACGTTGTCTGCGGAGTCGATTCCGCCGCAGCCGATAATCGGGATGTCCACCGCTTCGTAGAGGTCATAGACGGCGCGAACAGCAACCGGGAAGACTGCTTTGCCGGAAAGTCCGCCGAATTTGTTTCCGAGCATCGGGCGGCGCAGTTCGGTGGAGATTCTCATGGCTTTGACAGTATTGATGGCGACAAGAGCATCAGCGCCGCCTTCTTCTGCGGCTTTTCCGATTACTTTGATGTCAGTGACGTTCGGGGTGAGTTTTACCCAGACCGGTTTGCCGTATGCTTTGACAATCTCGGTGCATTCCTTGACAACTCTGGGGTTGACGCCGATGGCTGCGCCGTAGCCTTCTGCGTGCGGGCAGGAGAGGTTGAGTTCGAACGCTTCTGCATCCGGGAACCAGGATGCGACTTTGCCGAACTCTTCCGGCGTTCCGCCGAAGATGCTGACTACAACCGGCTTTCCGGCGAGCGGGGCAATCTCCTCCGGGAAGTTTTCGGACGGGTTTGGAAGCCCCATAGCGTTCATGAGGCCGCCGTCAACCGGAAGGAGGGCAGGGCCGTGGTGTCCCGGGATGGGAACCGGGCCGATGGATTTGGTGACCACTCCGCCGGCGCCGTTTTCCAGCATCCGGTTTAAGGAGGCGGCGGTAGTTCCGAGAATTCCTGCGGCTAAGAGCAGGTGGTTATTCAGGGAGACTCCCGCAATTTCTTTTTGGGGAAGCTGCAGCTGTAACATTGATGGGTAATTATTTGGTTTGTGAGAATATCTATCTCACTGTTGAGAGTGGGTTTTGAGGATTTTTCGTTGGGTTTTTTGTTGAGTGTGTAGGAGCGTTTTTCCTACGCGAAAGTCACGCGAAAAAAGCGCTAAAAACGCGAAAAGAAAGTAAAACACGAAAACTCGGCGAAAGACGCGAAAAAACGATACGCGTTCAGAGCCGCAGATACCTTTCGTCCAAAGGTTTCCGAGGATTTGTACGCGAAACCCTTTTTCGTGATTTTCGCCGAGTTTTCGCGATTTTTATCTTTTCGCGTTTTTCGTGTTGATTTCGTGTAGTTTTCGCGTAGGAAATCGCACCCACGAGGTCCGACAATAAACCCAGTAAATACGCTCCTACACACTCAACAAAAAAAAGAAGTAGATTTATTCCCCGGCAATCTCCGTACCCAGTGCAAACGCCTTCTGCATCTCCTGCGGGAAGATGGTGTCATGGCGTTCCTGCTTTGCCTTGGGGTCGAACATGGTCCACTGGTATTTGTCATAGTTTTTGACCTGCAGGGTATCGCCGGAGATGAGGATTTTTGTCGGTCCTACCATGTTGCTTAACATCTGCTGGTAGTTGGCAAGCATCTTGTCGTAGCCAATCTGCGGGTAGAATTCCTCTGCGGCGTTGCTGGTCATAATCATCAGCACCGGAATCTTATGTTCTCTGCAGCACATCTGCTCAGCCTGATAGGTGAGGGACTGAAAGATTAACCGCTCATAGAGTGCCCGAAATCCTGCAGAGACATCGCCAAGATAGTTTGGCGTTCCAATGATTAAGCCGTCGGCACTGCGGATTTCGTCAAGCACCGGGGAAAGCCCGTCTTTGCATACGCAAACGCCTTTGTGCTCCGGCAGTTTACAGCCGAAGCAGGAAATGCATCCGGTGTATTTTTCTAATTTATAGAGGTCGAAAGTGACTACATCAGCACCTTTCGATTCCGCACCCTTTGCCGCCTCACGGACTAAGGTTGCGGTGTTCCAGGTGGTGCGGGG
>JAGARL010000132.1 GCA_017622255.1 Methanocorpusculum sp. | reverse complement strand
AGAGCGATGTCACGGGATTTCATGATATTGATGTATGAGTTATGAGTATTGTTCCCGAAGCTCGCGGCGGAGGAGTTTCCATCCGTTTACCCGCGGCAGGGCTTCGACAGATATGATTTTGCGCGGAACTTTGTATCCGGCAAGATGCTCACGGGCAAATTCCATGAGCTGGGATTCGTTAGAGCTGTCCCAGCCCTCCCTCCAGACAACAGCGGCTGCCGGAATCTCTCCGCGATGTTCATGCGGGACACCGAATACGGCAATCTCGACGATTCCTTCGAAGCGGATTAAGGCATCTTCAACTTCGGTTGGGTAAATCTTCCAGCCGGACATGACAATCATGTCCTTTTTGCGGTCGGTAATGCAGAGACGATTGTCGGCATCCAGATATCCCACATCTCCGGTTAAGAACCATCCGTCCTCGAGGAATGCGGCTTTGGTTTCCGCTTCCATATTCCAGTATCCAAGAGCTACCGCAGGACCTCTGAGGGCAATTTCTCCCGGAGTTCCAACCGGCATCTCTATTGAAGAGTCTGCTTCGTCAACGATTTTCACTTCCGAGAAGCACACCGGATGTCCTACACTCTGGAAACGGTCTGCGGATGCGTAGTCTTCGGGGCGGATGACTGTTCCGGTACCGATAACAACCGTCTCGGAAAGTCCGTATGCGTTAATCACCGGGATGTTGTAGCGGTAGTGGAACTTCTTCCAGATTTCATGGTGAAGCGGACCGCCGCCGGAGATGATTTCGCGAACCGTTGCGAGCGCCTCTTCCGTTCCGGCGTTCTCCGGTGCTTCGGTTAAGGAGTGGATTACCGGCGGCATTCCTGCGAGCACGGTGACGCTGAACTGTTTGCAGAGTTCAAGATAGCGGGTTGGTTCGTATCTCTCCATCATTACATAGAGCGCTCCTGCCCGCATCGCGGCAATGCCCCAGGACAGTCCCACATGTCCCATTGGGTAGATGCCTAAGTACACATCATCCTGTTTCAGCGTCAGCACATCGCACTCGTTGTGAATTGCGGCGAGCCAGTTTCCGTGCGTCAGCATCGCGCCTTTCGGCTTTCCGGTGGTACCGGAAGTATACTGGAGCTGACATAAATCATTGAAGTCCGTCTTTGCCGGCGGAAGCACTGCGGCATTGCGGAACTCTTCGATATTTTCCGGAACATACACAGAGATTCCAAGACCTTCTGCTGAGGACACACCCTCCGCATCGGTGATAATTACCTTTGCACAGGAGTTCTCTACCATATAGGCGAGTTCGCTTGGCGTATAGACGCGGTTGGTCGGAATAGCCACTGCTCCAAGGCGCCAGACAGCAAAGTACGAGAACAGATATTCAGGAGTGCTGTTCATGTACAGCATAACACGGTCTCCCTTCTCCACACCAAGCGCCTGAATCTGCCGCGCAATCTCTGATGAGATGGCAAGTATCTCTTTGGAGGTGTAGCTTACATCCCTTTCCGGGCAGTAAAAGACGGTTTTGTCCAAACGGCAGGCGTTTGCATCAAGGAAGGTGGTTATGTTGAGCATGGCGTGTCACATTATTGTACTTTGATGTACAATAATGTGCATTAAACACATATATAGGTATGGGGAAAATCAGAGGATGATGGAATCCACTGCAGGCAGGCTCTTGAGTTTCTGGAGGGCATCTCCCGGGAGCTGACCGTCTATAATAATGACAAGCCGCGGTTTTTCTGCTGCGTAGGGGTCGGTTACGAAAATCTGTCTGAGCGGCAGGTCATACTCCGCGAGAACTGAAACCGCAGAGGATACAATATTTTTGTCGCCGGCATTCTTCGGCAGGATAGTAATTACAGAGAGTCCCAGATATTTGGCAACATCAGTAAAGTCCGGTGTAACCCGCAGACGGGTAAACACCGGCTCAAGTTCGGAAAACTCAGCAATGCGCTTGATGGTTGTATCAACAACCCTCCGGTCAACTTTTACCGCGCGCGAAAGGGCGGAAGCTGTTATCTCAATATCGTTTACCACGACCTTTCCTTCGCGGGAAATTCCGAATCCGTTCTCCAAAAGGAAGCGTACAACCTTCTGCTGGGACGGAGAGTCCGCAAAAAGCTCAAGAATTCGCTGCCACATTATCTAAACGTGTGGGGTTTAATCAGATAAAGACATCGTCCTGACGCGAAAATCAATTCGGAGGATTTATATTCTACACTGTCTAATATGTATAGGTCATAAGGCGAGGGTAGCCAAGCCAGGTCAACGGCGCTAGCTTGAGGGGCTAGTCTCATAGGAGTTCTTGGGTTCGAATCCCATCCCTCGCACTGTTTTTCTTTGTTTCTTTGATTAATCAACAAGAATCCTGCACCTTTCACAATTCCATGAGAAAATCTCTTCCGGGATTCAAATAAGCAACTTAATTAGTTCACAAAGCAAACCTATAGAGATATGGTATCTGGTATCGTTCTCCCAATAAAGAAGGTCAATTCTCTCGTTGACTCGAACATTATCGTTGAGATTAAAGATGAAGGATGCAAATTCGAGGGACTTCTTGTCGCAATGGACGAATATCTTAACCTCCACCTCGAGAATGCCGTTGAAATTACTGCAAACGGCAGAAGAGATCTTGGAACCGTCGTCATCCGCGGAAACAACATTCTGAGCATTGCACCGCTCAACTAATCATTCATGACAAACAGTACAGAGGACTTAGCGCAGAAAGCAGAAAGAGCGCTAACATTCATTAAAAATCACCCGGACGGAATTATTCAGAGCGAGCTGTGGAAAGAGCTCGGAATGGACAGCCGTACCTGCTCACGCATCTTAAAGCAGCTTGAGGATGAGGGAAAAATCACCCGTCAGGCATGTAAGGGCAGTTCTTACCTTGTTACCTGGGTAAAATCAGAGAAGAAGGTTGACCCGATGCTCTTTATGGCCGGAGATGCCCTTCTTCCATGTGTTGCCTGTACCGAAGAGTGCGATGTTCCGTCCTGTAAAATGCTGGAAGACTGGATTTATGAACTGGTCTTCGCAGAAATGGAATAACCAAACCATCCTTTTTTAAACAGAAACCTATTTACCCCAATACGAGATATTGTCTAGTATTATGTCGGCAGGTTTTTTTGACCGCTTTACTTCGAAGAAACCATGGGTTGTTGAGAGCGTTGCCCCGCCAGCAACAGGCCATGGTGCAGGTATGCAGGTTCCGGAATATAAGTCCAAACCATACTTTATCGTCGCTTCTGTCGAGATGGGAAATACTACCACCAAATGCATTCTGACAGGAACAGATTTGGAGACCGGACAGTCATACATCTTAGGAAAAACAGTATCAATGAGTCGTGATGTCCGCCCGCCGAAGCCGGGAGAGACGGTCTTTGGTGCAACGCTTGATGGAACAGAGCTTACCCGCGAGTCAGTTACCGAGCTTGTCCGCGACACGCTGGTGAAATGCCACAAGCAGGCAGACTTAAGCATCACAGATGACCTTGACTTCGTTGTGAGAAGTACGGGTGTTGTCGCAGCCATGGATTCTCCGGACCAGGTTGGAGAGTTCATCAAGGCTTTAGCAGACGGATGTCTGCTTGCCGGAGTTCCGCCGAAGAAGATGACGCCTCCAATGGGTATCGGCAGTCTTCCGCCGAAGCTTCGCCCGCACAGTTTCGCAGACCGCTTAGTCTTT
>JAGARL010000131.1 GCA_017622255.1 Methanocorpusculum sp. | reverse complement strand
TGGATGAAAGCAATCTGCTCTCTCGGAATACCTCTCGCCACAAGTTTCTCTCGGATGTCATCGTACACGGTGAAGCTCGGTTCTTCTGCGATACCGTCTTTTTCTGCAAGGTGCTCCAAGGCTCGGATTTCCGGGCTGTCGAGATTGCCTGCAGGAGCTTTGGCAGCTCTCTGTGATGTTGTGCTTTTCGGTGTGGAGAGGTCGCAGAAAACGAGCTGTGTCAGTTTATTGTCGTGTCCTTCCTCCCAAATGCGGTGAATGTTATCCACGCACATATTGACTTTGCTTGTCGGCTCGTCGGGGAGATTCGGATTGATGATGCGTTGGTCGAGACCGAGCTTACGACCGTCAGAGGTAATGCGGAGCATATTATCCACGGACGGGTCAACCTTACCGGCGTGAACGGCTGCGGCTCTCTCGGAAAGCTCCTGTACCATCGCTTGCTGAATTTCGGTCGGCTGTGCAACTTCGTTATGATAGATTGGCGTCGGAGTTGGCAGATTGAGTTGGTCGGCGGTTTTAATGTCTGCCGCTTCTTTGAACAGGTTCATCAGTTCGGGCAGATTAAAGAACTTCGCAAAGCGGGTTCTTGCACGGTAGCCCGTGCCCTCCGGTGCAAGCTCAATGGCTGTCGTGGTCTCTCCAAAAGTGGAAGCCCAACAATCGAAGTGTGCTAAGCCTTTGTTGCGGATAGTGTCGTGCTGCAGGTAACGCATCATCGTGTACAGCTCCGTCATGGAGTTGCTGACGGGCGTTCCCGTTGCGAATACAACGCCTCGGCTGTCGGTCAGTTCGTCGATGTAGCGGCACTTTAAGAGCATATCAGAGGACTTCTGAGCATCGCTGGTCGAGAGACCGGCGACGTTCCTCATTTTGGTGTAGAGGAACAAATTCTTAAAACTGTGTGCTTCGTCAACGTAGAGACGGTCAATGCCGAGCTGTTCAAAAGTGATTACATCGTCCTTGCGGGTGCTGTCCATCAACTTCTGCAGACGGGTTTCCAAGCCCTTTTTGGTTCTCTCCAAAGACTTGATTGTAAAGCGTTCCGCACGGCTCGCTTTGAGTTCTTCAAGACCTTCTTCGATTTCCGCAATCTGCTCCTGCAGAAGTCGCTCCTGTCTTTCCTGCGATACTGGGATTCTCTCAAACTGGCTGTGTCCGATGATGATTGCATCGTAGTCGCCGGTTGCGATTCTGCCGCAGAACTTCTTACGGTTTCTCGGTTCAAAGTCCTTTTTGGTTGCGGCGAGAATATTGGCAGACGGATACAAACGGAGAAATTCACTTGCCCATTGTTCGGTCAAGTGGTTCGGAACAACGAACAGCGGCTTTTGGCACAAGCCGAGTCGCTTGCTTTCCATCGCCGCCGCTACCATTTCAAAAGTCTTGCCCGCACCAACTTCGTGTGCAAGGAGTGTATTGCCACCGTAGAGGATGTGTGCAACGGCGTTCTTCTGATGCTCACGGAGTTTGATTTCGGGGTTCATACCGCTGAACACGATATGGCTGCCGTCGTACTCACGGGGACGGGTGGAATTGAAAAGCTCGTTGTACTTGGTTACAAGTTCCTGTCGCCTGTCGGGGTCTCTCCAAATCCAATCC
>JAGARL010000015.1 GCA_017622255.1 Methanocorpusculum sp. | reverse complement strand
GTCTTAGCGTTATTGCTTTTCAAAAAAAAGTTGTTGTATGGGTTAATATTTATTCACTCTGACTGTTCTTTTCCATTCTTCTCTTCAGCCACTGCAGAACAAGCATAATCACTGCACCAATCAGGAAGAACACAATGCTGAACGTCTCAAATCCAAGCGCCGGAAGCGGTTCAGAAAGCGTCTCTGCCCCGCAGGCGATGGCATAGAGAGATCCAATCAGCAGACCGATTACCAGATACATCAGTTGGGAGCGGAATTTATTGTAGCAGACACGGATTGCCTTCGTACAAAGAGCAAGACCGAATACGATTCCGCATCCGCAGATAATCAGTGCCGGGAGAACGGAGAAATCCAGATGCACCAGGGAAGACACCGCAGAAATCAGCGGAACATACAAACCGAAAATCAGCAGAAGCGTAGAGCCGGAAATTCCCGGGATAATCATCACCGACACCGCAAGCGCCCCGGCAGCGAATAACAGAACGGCAAGCGGCAGACTGAGGGCGGTTAAGTCAACCGTTCCAAATAATCCGTTTAAGGCAAGCATCAGCGGAACCACCGCGATTCCCAGAATTGTGAACAGCAGCCAGTGGTATTTTCCTTTCAGTGCCTCCTTTTCCTCGACGATTACAATTGGAATCGCAAGCAGGGTAAAGCCGATAAAGAGCGAACTGAGTTCATAGATGTACGTATCAAACAGCTCGGAGAGAAGCACGGCACAGACCAGAAAACCGCATGCCCAGCCGAGACCGAGTTTAATCAGGAACGGAACTGCCGCAATCTTATCCTTTACCGGGCCTAGCAGAACATCATTGACCGAGACAACAAACTTTTCATAAAAACCTAACAGAAAAGCGATAGTGCCCCCGGAAACACCCGGAACACTGTCGGCAAGGCCCATACAAAGACCCCGCAGCACATCAGTAAGTATCATTCCAACACTATTAGTGCCGGGAGGATAAATAGGTCACCAGACGCTTCCGTCAACGCGTCTGGTGCTTTTTGCCGGAGCACTTTTTTTGTGCAGGACCTCGTTTGGGTGAAGCCGCTGATACAGCAGATTTCCCGCTTCAAGAACAGCGACTGCATCAGACTCCCGCAGATATTTCAGCTCTTTGACCGGCTCGGCACAGACCAGCAGGAACTGAACCTCGCATCCGTAGAGCCGCTCCAGAAGAGATCGCTTCTCTGCAACCTCGGACGCCAGATGGCCCGCCTTTGCCGGATTGACGATGACTTCTCCGAAGATGCGGACGCCGTCTGCGGTCTTTACCAGAAAATCGACCTCGGCGGCCACTCTTCCGGAGACCTTGAAGCGGATGCCGCCGTCTTTGGAATACCAGAGCCCGTCTTTAGCATATTTATCATACGGGACATACAGCGCATCCGACATCTTCGCGGCGATTGAGGATACGGCAGGCGAGGCTTCGCTTTCCGCAAGCAGAATCTCGTACACTAATGCTTCAAAAAATTTGCCGGAGGCTGTCCGATGTTCGGAAGATGTTTCATCGTACAGCGCGGCACGTAAGGGTTTTGGGAGGTGAATTGCCGCCCGGCGGATTTCTCCTCCGGTGACTTCTGCGGAATTCAGAAGGGCGGCAATTTCAGCGGCTGACATTTAGCGGTGAGTGTGATAGGCGACAGCTTTTCCGTTCTCGACAGCGTCAATCTTTGCAAAACCGACACGCTCGAACTGTACAATCTTTCCTGCGTAGCCTAAGACTTCCGGCTCGGCAAATCCGTCCTGCATGCCTTCCGGCGTCAGCAGGGAGCATGGGGCGGCATTCTCTGCCGGGAGCCACTGGATGATTGGTGCTTTCTCTTTTCTTGCCTCGGCAAGGGATTCACCGGCATACTCTGCGGTTGCCTCTCCGGTCATTCTGATGTTGAATAAGTCTTTGAGTCTGAGCATGCCGCCTTTCTCAACTTCAGCACGCGGCAGGAGAACTTTGCCGGTGAAGTGAAGCAGGCGTTCTCCTCTCTCCGGTTTGTTCGGATACACCGGGGCGTGGGCAGTCATCTCCGGGGCGTTCGCGACGGTGACTTCCACTGCGTCCGGGACGAAGAAGTAGCGGTCTGCATCTGCATCGATGATTGCTTTGTTTGCGGCAAAGAGGTTTTCCCAGGAGAAGGAGATGTCTGTGTCTCCCATGCCGATATCAACAACAGCTCCGCGGACTGCTTCTGCCTGGATACCGCGGCGGGCTAAGGCACGCAGTGTTCCTAAGTGGATGTCGTCCCAGCCGGTGTAGAGTCCTTCGTTGATTCCCTTTCTCATGCCGGAGGTGGAAAGTTCCAGTCCTGCAATGGACATTCTGCCGTAGTGGTAGAAGTACGGCATCTTCCAGCCGAAGTAGTTGTAGATGTACTCCTGGCGTCTGGTGTTTGCGATGTGGTCCTTTCCGCGGATGACATGCGTCATTCCAAGCAGGTGGTCATCGACGGCAACGGAGAAGTTCATTAATGGATAGACGAAGATTTCCGGCTTTCTCGGGTGCTTCGGCTCTTTTAAGACACGCATTGCGGCGAAGTCGCGGACTGCCGGGTCAGGGTGTGCGATATCGGTCTTGACACGCATGGTAATCTGTCCTTCCTCGTACTTTCCGGCCAGCATGTCGTCAAAGCGCTTGAGGTTCTCTTCGACGGATAAGTCGCGGCACGGACATGCCTGCTTCTTGAGTTTTAAGTCGCGGAACTCTGCGTTGTCGCAGTCGCACATGTATGCGCCGCCGAGTATGATTAACTCGCGGGCGTGTTCATAGTAAATCTCGAAGCGGTCGGACTGGTAGATGACATCGGTGATGCCGATGCCAAGCCACTTGAGGTCTTCGGAGACCATATCATATGCTTCAGGGTCAACGCGTTTCGGGTCGGTGTCTTCAACACGGTAATAGAACTTTCCGCCGTATTTTCTGACATAGTAGTCGTTTAAGACGGAAGCTCTTGCGTGTCCTAAGTGGAGTGGTCCGGACGGGTTTGGTGCAAAGCGCATGACAACACCGCCTTCTGCATCCGGAAGGG
>JAGARL010000130.1 GCA_017622255.1 Methanocorpusculum sp. | reverse complement strand
GCCATGACCATAGCAGAGTGCGAGCGTGCATTGGAACAGCTAACAAACATGTAGTTCAGACGGACTCAACTACACAGTCTGGTGAGTGGAATTGAATCTGAGAGGTGGTGAAAACAATCGTAGTCATCAACGTCCCTACCAAAAAGAAAACCGCCGAAACTGCGGCAACAGTCCGGCGGCGCGTCGCGTTCCGAAAAACGCAGACTCCATCTGCGAACAGTTTAACCGAGAGACTTCCGGAACGCAAGAAAAATCTTTTTCTCTGAATTCCTATGTAAAGGAGTCTCTATGAAAGAATCCAAATACAAAAGCTATGAAGACCTGCCCCTGTTCCTGAATGCGAACATGGTGGCAGAACTGCTGGGAGTGTCTATCTCCAAGTGCTACGACCTGATGAACGAAAAGCACTTCCCCGCTCTACGAATGGGAAGTCGCGTGGTTGTCCCCAAGGACAAATTCCGCCAGTGGGTGGAACAGCGAAGTGGAGGTGGCGTGAATGGGTAAGACCTGGCAGAACTCCAACGCCATCAAAAATTATTTCCCTCTGCCGAATGAGATCTACCGTCTCGGTCTGTCTCCCGCGGAAGTGTCTATCTACGGATACCTGCTCTCCGTGGAAGACCGAAAGACCTACCAGTGCTATCCCAGCTACACAACCATTGGTGAAGCGGTTGGTATGAGTAAGAAAACCGTGGCCAAGTATGTGGCGATGCTGGTGGACAAGGGTCTCATCACTGTGGAGCCGACCACCATCCTCGCAAGAAGCGGCAGACGGATGAACGGCAGTCTGCTATACACCATCCGTCCGATTCGTGAAGCAGTGGAACTCCGCAACCAGCGTCAGCTGCGTGAGTTGGAAGAAACGGTTGCACGAAGCAACGCAAAAGCACTTGCTGAAAAACGCGGCGTGCAGTTCAGCGTTGCGGGGAGTGAGGTGTGTCCGTGATGCAGAATCTGTTGGACAACTACTTCCTGCAAAACCCTCTTCGCGTTGCGGAGCGCACTCGTCTCGTCATGAGTCTCGCAACCGCACTCTGGAATGCAGCTCACAACACCCCTCTGAATCAAGATGCTCTGCATCTTTTCCTCTGCGATGAAACTCATGGGGATCTGACGGAGGAGCAGAAGTGTTTCGTGCGGAAGAGCAAGGCACAAGTTGACCGGATGTATCTGCGGATGCTCTTTGAGCAAGAGTATGATAGCGAGGCGATGTGCCGCCCCGCTCTCCCCGCCAAGAGCCTCTGTGTGCGATTCTTTTGCCGGAATGGGGCGTGTGCGCTTCTTCTCGTGGTACGGCCTTTGTGGGCCGTTTGGGGCGGTTTCCGAGGGACGAAAGAAAAAGCAGGATAAAAGCCGTGCAGTCGCCAACGACCACCTGACTACCCACAAACGCCCGCAGTGCGGACGTTTTTCAGGTGAACGGTTTCGGGGTCAAATACGGCTTTGAAAAGAGCCGTTGGGGTCACCGAACCAGAAAACTACGACGAAACAGGCCTTTGGCCTGGGGTCAGAGGCCGGAAAGAGAGACTTTTATGGAAAAAACAAACAAATTTGCGGCCTATCT
>JAGARL010000129.1 GCA_017622255.1 Methanocorpusculum sp. | reverse complement strand
TTCCACATCAGCACACTGCCAAAAGAGCGTCCCTGCCCCCAGGATACTCTGTACTGTCCGGGCATCCAGATGAACGAGCGCTGCGTAGAGGTCGGGGTGGTCTTCGCGGACAAGGGCGACATTGACTTTGCGGCTCTCGCGAAAGTGTTCGATTAAGGTGTATGTACCAGATGTCAGACCGTTTTTGCGGATGGAGTATGCCGCGTCAACGAATGCGTCTTTGTACACTTTTGCGAGGGCTGAAAGGGAATCTGCCATCTGCGAGTAGTAGAGGGCAGGCACATACGGGTCTGCATCATCCGGTTCCGGGAAGGAGGCAAGAAGAGCCTTCCAGATTTCTTCTTTTGAAGGCATGTCAGATTCTCCGTTTGCAGTACATTTTTTCCGGCGGACAGCGGAATGTTTCGCGACGGATGATGTCGCCGATGGTGCTTTTTCCTCTTCCGTATTCTTCGGCAAGTTCCCGCTGTGTTTTTCCTTCTGCGTACTGTCTGCGGATTTTTTCGGCAGTTTCGTAGTCGAGTTTACGCGGGGTGTTTTCCTCTTTGGAGATGAGGCGCAGGTTGCTGATGGTGTTGTTTTCCCGGTTTTTGTCGATGTGGTCTACTTCGGCTCTTAAGGAGAAGGGGACTCCATGGCAGAGTACCCAGAGAGCACGGTGGAAGGGGATGCAGGATTTGTAGGTTTTTCCACCGGATGTGTGGGTGAGGGCGAGTCTGAGGTATCCGTTTACCTTCTGTGTTTTGAGGAATTCCCCGGTGACGGTTGAGTAGATTTTGCCGGATTCGGGGTACGGAATCCATTCTCCGCGAAGTCCTTTGACAAAGACGGCAAAGTCGGTTGCCCTGATGAGGTTGTCTGTGCCGTTCATTCTTCTTCCTCCCAGAATTCTTCTAAGTCGTCTGCGGCAGGCATTTTGAACCGCATTTTGAGGTCGAGGGAGGTGTTATAGAGTTCCCGCACCGGGATGCCTGTGTGGTCTGCGGCGAGAAGCAGCGTGCGGCAGATGGTTCTGGCGACGGTTTCGCAGAGCATGCCGATGCTGTCTTCTGCGTGTGCCTGGAAGATGATATCCAGGATTTCATCGTCGGCGATGATGTTCGGGTCGACAGAAAGTCTCATGGTGACCTCCACAGGGAAAGGATTTTGGTGTTCGCGGTTGATACAGGTAATGAGGTTGGAAGAGCCGCGTTTGATTTGGTCGTCAGGTGTGCTCCCGCCTCTTTTTTGTTTGTGTTGTGTTTCATAGTTCCTCTAAGATTTTTGCGTACCGGGGGTATCTGGCACGGAAGAGTTCTTTGATGGTTGGAAACTCTTGCGGGCAGGCTCGTTTGAGTTCTGCGAGCCGGTTTTTGAGTGCCTGTTCTGCGCCGATACGGTCTTCGAATACGGTACGGATGTCGGCTTCGGTTTCAAAGTCGGCGAATTT
Source organism: Methanocorpusculum sp. (assembly GCA_017622255.1). Lineage (GTDB taxonomy): Archaea > Halobacteriota > Methanomicrobia > Methanomicrobiales > Methanocorpusculaceae > Methanocorpusculum. The sequence goes on along the minus strand of JAGARL010000129.1, from coordinate 786 downwards.
TTTCTGGAAGATGACGCCTGCATCCGGTCTTTGTACTTCTGTTGGTGTTTCCGGTACGTTTTTTGCGATTTGCAGGTGTTCTCTCAGGATGTTTTTGAAGAACTCGCTTAAGTTGTCGATTCGGCGTTTTGCTTCTTCGAGGAGCGGTTCTTCCTCTTCGTTGAATTATATGTTAAATCGTGTCGGCATACTTCTCCGGGTGTTCTCTCAGGTCTTTTCGAATCAGGCGCATGAGTGCGGCTGATGTTTTCCGGTTTGCCGGATGGGCAGACCAGATGTTCCATGCTCCTTCGTCCTTTTTGGGGACGGAGAGTGTTGTGATTCGTGTCATGATATCACGATAGATAGATTTGCGGGTTGCGGGATAAACGTCCGTATACCAATCGTATACGATTTTGAAAAGAGGGCGTTTTTGGGCGTTTTCTGTATACGGTTCTTTTTTGTTTGCCGGGAGTTTGCGGCTTGGTTTGCTGTTCTGCGGTTTATTTTCCGGTGGATTTTTGTATACGGCGGTATACGCGTCGGTTTGCTGATTGGGACGTTCTGCGTTGTGCGCAGAGGATTTCGGCTGATGTTTGGGTGTTGTTTTGTTTTTTGCTGTACGGGACAGCTCGCGGATTTTGATTTCCGGTGTTTTGGTGTTGAAAATTATTTAATAAGAAATAAAAAAGTGTCCCGAAAGCGGTTTGTATGTATGTATGCAGCACACAACCTCGTGTTCTCTGTTTTTATAGTTTTGAAGAGAAAAGATAACAACAAGAGAAATGCTGTTTTGAAAGAGTTTGT
>JAGARL010000128.1 GCA_017622255.1 Methanocorpusculum sp. | reverse complement strand
CCCTGCGAGCCGTAGCCGATGACAGCGACAGTTTTTCCGTTGAGCTTTGCTAAATCACAGTCCTGCTGATAGTAGATGTTCTGCATAATTTTTGTCTCCATTATTCGTTTTGGGTGAGTGTTCTTCCGCGTTCTAAGGCAACAACGCCTGTTCTGCACATCTCAAGGATGCCTAAGGGTTTCATGACCTCGACAAAGGCGTTGATTTTTGCGGGTGCGCCGGTTACCTCGACGCAGAGGTTGTCTGTGGTGTAGTCCAGGATTTTGCCGCGGTAGATTTCTGCGGCAGAGAGTACTTCGCTCCGTATTTCGGGGGTGTTTCTGACTTTGATGAGCATCAGTTCCCGTTCTACTCCTTCGCTTTCCATGAGGACGACGTTTTTTACGTTGTGCAGTTTCTGCAGCTGGTAGATTAACTGTTCGCGGGCGTAGTCGTCTCCTTCCAGGGTGATGGTGATACGTGAGTAGGCGGGGTTTTCGGTTTCGCCCACGGTCAGCGAGTCGATGTTGAATCCTTTGCGCATGAACATGCCGGTAACGCGGGCCAAGACGCCGTATTTGTTCTCCACGTATGCTGCGATTACGTATCTGGTCATGCGGCTTCCTCCTTTGCGGTGATGATGTCGTCGATTGAGTCGCCGGGCGGAAGCATCGGGAGCACGAACTCGTCTTTGTCGATTACGGTGTCGATTAAGAACGGTCCGTCAGCGGAAAGTGCCGCAGACAGGGCGGCGCTGAGTTCTTCTGCGGTTTCTGCCCGGCAGGCTTTTGCGCCGAATGCTTCGGCGAGTCTGACGAAGTCGGTTTTGCGGTTGAGCAGGGTGTGTGAGTAGCGCTTTCCGTAGAAGAGCGTCTGCCACTGGCGAACCATGCCGAGGACGCCGTTGTTGATGAGGACGATGGTGAGCGGGATGTTGTACGAGACAGCGGTTGCCAGTTCGTTTAGGTTCATGCCGAAGCTGCCGTCCCCGGTGACAAGGATACTGCGGCAGTTCGAGCCGACATGGGCGCCGATTGCTGCCCCCATGCCGAATCCCATGGTGCCGAGTCCGCCGCTGGATGCAAATTTGCGCGGTGCTTCAAAGGAGGCGTACTGGGCGGTCCACATCTGGTGCTGACCGACGTCTGTTGCGATTACGGTGTCCGGGGTTTTTGCGGTGTTGATGCAGTCGAAGATTTTCTTTGGTGTCAGGGCATCTCCTGCGGCATCTTCTGCCGCGGCCTGAATGCGGCGTCCTTCTTCTTTGAGGGCGGCAACTTTTGCGGTCCACTCAGGGTGTTTTGCGTCAGCACACCGGGAGAGGATGCGGGATACTGTTGTTTTGATGTTTCCGGAGATGCCGCAGTCAACGCGGATGTTTTTGCCGATTTCGGCAAAGTCTGCGTCGATGTGGATTACTTTTGCGCGGCTTGCGTACTTTTCGGCGTTTCCGGTTGCCCGGTCGCTGAAGCGCACGCCGATGCCGATTACCAGGTCCGCTTCTTTGTTTGCCATGGAGGAGGCGTAGGTGCCGTGCATGCCCTGCATTCCAAGGAAGCGGAAACATCCGCCAAGTCCTGCGGTGAGTCCCATGAAGGTACATCCGATGCAGGCGTCGATTTTGTCGGCGAGCGCTTTGATGTCCTCTGCAGAGAGCGCGGATGCCGCACCGCCGCCGATGTAGATATAGGGGCGTTCTGCGGCGTTTATGAGGTTGACGGCTTTTTCGATGAGCGCATCGTCTGCGTCCTTCTGCGGGATTTCTTCGATGATTCCTGTGCTTTCAAAGAGGCATTCTGCGGTCTGCACGTCTTTTGGAATGTCAATGAGTACCGGTCCGGGTCTTCCAGACTTGGCAATTTGAAAAGCTTCGCGAATCGTGTCAGCGAGGTCTGCCACGTCTGATACGAAGTAGTTGTGTTTCGTAATCGGCATGGTAACTCCGGTGATGTTGATTTCCTGGAAGCTGTCCTTTCCAATCTGAGAAGACGCGACATTTCCGGTAACTGCAATCAGTGGGATGGAGTCGAGCATAGCGGTGGCGATTCCGGTGACGAGGTTGGTTGCACCGGGCCCGGATGTTGCGATTACAACCCCGACTTTTCCGGTTGCCCGGGCGTAGCCGTCGGCTGCATGCGACGCTCCCTGTTCGTGTGCGGTGAGCACGTGTCTGATTCGGTCGCCGGCGTTGTAGAGCGCGTCATAGATGGTTAGGACCTGGCCTCCGGGGTAGCCGAAGACGTCGGTTACTCCCTGTTCTATGAGGGTCTCGATTACAATTTCCGCGCCGGTTAGCGATTTGCAATTGGTGGTTTTCATACGTTGCTTCCAGATTTGTTCAATAATTTTTGGTGCTGTGTGTTAGCATACAGCAAGGTCATACATACGGTTTTGCGGGACAGTGAAGAATGTTTTGCAGAGTTTCCGAAACGAACCCGGTTTATCTTCGGGAAAGAATACTTTCCGGCAGCGAGTCTGCGCAGGCTCTTGGGATTAGCGGATGCCGTACGCTTTGGGGTGACGGATAAAGTTGCGGTAATTCGATGGTAAGTTACGAATTCTGCGGGATTTTTTAGTAATTATGCAATAATCGCAATAATACTAATAATAATAGTTACGAAAAGAGATGCGGCAGATAGGCGTGCCTGGGTGGAAGATGATTTTGATGCGGGCGTTGTTTGCGTTGGTGTTCTTTGCATGTGGTTTCTTCACCTCGTGGTATGTATGTTACCATATGTCATACTCGAAATGATATATAGTTTACGGATTTTTCGGCTTTGTTTTTAAATTGCATTACCGGGTATTTCCAAAGATTCAAACCCATGAGAAGAAACACAGATAATGCGTTTTTCTAAATATGTACAGTGATAATCCGGTAAAAAATAATTTAGGAACAAACCTGGATTTGCATGAGTGCTGAGGGTTTACCCCCTCTCACACCCGTTCTGCGACCAGACTGCCCATTGCAGAACACGACACCGGCGTGCAGCCGTCCTGCATAATATCACCCGTGCGGTATCCGGCATCCAGGACCGCCTCGACTGCCGCCTCAACCGCGTCCGCCTCTTCTGCCATGTCGAATGAATAGCGAAGCATCATCGCCGCAGAAAGAATCGTTCCCAGCGGATTTGCGATGTTTTTGCCTGCGATATCCGGCGCCGAGCCGTGAATCGGCTCATACATGCCCGGGCCTTCTGCCGCAAGGGATGCAGACGGCATCATACCGATAGACCCGGTCAGCATCGAAGCCTCGTCGGATAAGATATCGCCGAACATGTTCTCGGTTACAATCACGTCGAACTGCTGCGGGTTTCTGATTAACTGCATTGCGCAGTTGTCCACCATATAATCGGCATACTCCACATCCGGATACTCAGCAGACAGCCGGTGCATCACCTCCCGCCAGAGACGCGAGGTGTCAAGCACATTTGCTTTGTCAACCGAGGCAAGTTTGCGGTTTCTCTTCCGGGCGGTTTCGAAGGCGACGCGGCCGATGCGCTCAATCTCATACTCGGCATAGGACATCACATCCTCCGCCGCCTTTCCCTCAGGAGTCGACACCGTCTGCCGGCGGCCGAAGTAGATGCCGCCGATGAGTTCTCTGACAATCAGCAGGTCAATGCCTTTTGCGACAATCTCTTCCTTTAAGGGAGAAGCGGATGCAAGCTGCGGGAACAGCTTTGTCGGGCGCAGGTTTGAAAACAGCCCAAGCTCCTTGCGGACGGCAAGCAGTGCCTTCTCCGGCCGGATATCCGCCGGGCAGGAGTCCCACTTCGGACCGCCGACCGCACCGAGCAGAACGCCGTCGGATGCTTTACAGACCGAAAGCGCCTCTTCCGTGATTGGCACGCCGTGGCGGTCAATCGAACAGCCGCCGATTAAGACCATGTCATACGAAAACGTATGGCCGAACTTTGCGGCAACCATGTCCAATACTTTGACTGCCTCTGCCGTTACCTCCGGGCCGATGCCGTCTCCGGCAAGGACTGCGATGCGCTTTTCCATCTCAGTTTCCTCCTTTGATTGCGTTCAGCAGACCGCCTTTCCCGATAATCTCCTGGATAAACGGCGGGAACGGCTTTGCACAGTAAATCTCGCCTTTTGTGTGGTTGATGATGCTTCCGGTCGTAAAGTCAACTTCAACCTCATCGCCGGCGGCGATATGTTCTGCGGCCTCCTTCGACTCCAGGATTGCAAGCCCGATGTTAATTGCATTCCGGTAGAAAATCCGGGCGAAGGTCTCGGCGATAACGACCGATACTCCCGCCTCCTTAATCGAAATCGGCGCATGTTCGCGGGACGAACCGCAGCCGAAGTTTGCCCCGGCGACTATGATGTCTCCCTTCTTTACGCGGGAGGCGAACTCCTTGTCGATGTCCTCCATGCAGTGTGCGGCAAGCTCCTTGTGGTCTGCCGTGTTCAGATACCGTGCCGGGATGATAACATCCGTATCGACGTTATCACCGTATTTGTGTACAATGCCGTGTGCTTTCATGCCGTATCCTCCCGCGGGTCTGCGATGTATCCTTTGATTGCGGAGACGGCGGCGGTCTCCGGACTGCTTAAGTACACCTTCGAGGTTACATGTCCCATGCGGCCCACGAAGTTCCGGTTCGTGGTAGCAACAGCGACCTCGTCTTCGGCTAAGATTCCCATGTAGCCGCCAAGACACGGGCCGCAGGTCGGTGTTGAAACGACACAGCCCGCGTCGATGAATATCTCAATCCAGCCGCGTTTTGCGCACTCCTTGTAAATCTCCTGCGTTGCCGGGATGATGATACAGCGGACTCCCGGTGCCACATGCCGTCCTGCAAAGATTTTCGCGGCGGTTTCCATGTCGGAGATTCTGCCGTTAGTACATGAGCCGATTACGCACTGGTCGATTTTGACGGCTGAAAGCTCAGCGGCCGGCTTCGTGTTTTCCGGCAGGTGCGGGCAGGCTACGGTCGGCACAATCTCTGACAGGTTAATGGTGATAACCTCGGTGTACTCGGCATCCGCATCTGCGGTATACACCCGCGGGTTTGCAAAGCCGTGCTCCTTGCAGTAGGCAAGGGTTTTTTCGTCCACCTCGAAGATGCCGTTTTTCGCACCCGCTTCGATTGCCATATTTGCCATGCAGAGCCGGTCGTCCATGGAAAGCGTGTGCATGCCTTCTCCGCCGAACTCCATCGACTGGTAGAGTGCGCCGTCCACACCGATTTTTCCGATGATGGTAAGGATGACATCCTTGCCCGAGCATCCGGCAGGAAGTGTGCCGGTCAGGTTGAAGCGGATCGCAGACGGAACTTTGAACCAGGCTTCCCCGGTGGCCATTCCAGCCGCCATGTCGGTAGAGCCGACGCCGGTGGAGAATGCGCCGAGTGCGCCGTAGGTGCAGGTGTGCGAGTCGGCGCCAATCACCACGTCTCCGGGTCCTACCAGACCTTTCTCCGGCAGGAGGGCGTGTTCGATTCCCATGTCACCTGCGTCAAAGTAGTTGACAATGCCGTGGCATCCGGCAAAGCAGCGGCACTGTTTTGCCTGCTGTGCGGCTTTGATGTCTTTGTTCGGGACGAAGTGGTCCATGACCATCGAGATTTTGTTCTTGTCAAAGACGCCGGTAAAGCCGGCTTTCTCAAACTCGTTGATGGCAACGGGCGATGTAATGTCGTTTCCAAGGACCATATCCAGCTTGACGCGGATGAGGTCTCCGGGCGATACTGTCTCGACGCCGGCGTGGGCGGCGAGGATTTTCTGGGTCATTGTCATTGGCATGATTATTCCTCCATAGAGCGGTTTACGGCTGAGAACAGCGCGTTAATCGAAGAGACGATGATATCATCATGGATTCCGACACCCCACACGGTCTTTCCTGCGGGGGTTTCGATACTGACATAGGTGATTGCCTGCGAGGCTGAGCCGCGGGTTATTGCGTGCTCTTCGTAGGTGAGGTTGGAGAACTCGATGTTCAGGTATTTTTTGACGGCGTTGGCAACTGCGTCTAAGCGGCCGTTTCCGCAGGATTTGAGTTCATGGGAGACGCCGTCTGCTTCGAGGGTGATTGCAGCGCAGATGCCGGTTTTCTTTTCGAAGTGGTAGTCGGTGAGTTTAACATGGGTGTCGATGTTGACGTAGGTGTCGGTGAAGGCGGAAAGGACCTGTGCCGGGGTGAGTTCGGCGTGGGCGTGGTCGGAGATGCTCTTGACCAGATATCCGACCTCCTCGCGCATTTTTCCCGGCAGGACGTAGCCGAAGTTGTGTTCCAGGAGGTAGCCGATGCCGCCTTTTCCGGACTGGGAGTTGATGCGGATGACATCGGTTTCATACTCGCGGCCGACGTCTGCGGGATCGATTGGCAGATACGGGACGGTCCAGCGGGAGGAGTTTTTCTCTTCACGGTAGCGCATGCCTTTGGCGATTGCGTCCTGGTGCGAGCCGGAAAACGCGGCAAAGACGAGTGCTCCGGCATACGGGGCGCGGTCCGGGATGTGCATGCGGGTGACGCGTTCATAGACCTCGGCAATCTCCGGCATGTTTTCGAGGCTGAGCTTCGGGTTCACGCCCTGGGCGAACATGTTTAAGGCAAGCGTTACGATGTCTGCGTTGCCGGTCCGCTCGCCGTTGCCGAAGAGGGTTCCTTCCACCCGTTCCGCGCCGGCTAAGATGCCAAGTTCAGCATCAGCGACGGCACAGCCGCGGTCGTTGTGGGGATGCAGGGAGACCACTACCGCATCACGGTATTTGAGGTTGTCGCACATGAACTCGACCTGGTCTGCATAGACATGCGGCGCGGAGAGTTCAACGGTGACCGGGAGGTTGATGACGGCTTTTCTGTCCGGGGTTGGTTTCCAGACATCAAGGACGGCGTTGCAGATTTCAAGCGCAAACTCCGGTTCGGTTCCGGTGAAGGATTCGGGAGAATACTCGAAGCGGTATGCGGTGCCGGTTTCCTCGGCGATTTTCCTGCAGAGTTCTGCGCCTTCTACAGCGATTCTGATAATCTCTTCTCTGGATTTCCGGAAGACCTGTTCGCGCTGGGCAACGGAGGTTGAGTTGTACAGGTGTACGATGGCGTTTTTGCATCCGCGCAGTGCTTCGAAGGTTTTTCGGATGATGTGTTCCCGGCTCTGGGTCAGGACCTGGATGGTGACATCGTCCGGAATCATGTTCTGTTCGATTAAGGTCCGCAGGAAGGTGTATTCGGTCTCTGAGGCGGCGGGGAAGCCGACTTCGATTTCCTTGAATCCGACTTTGACCAGGAGCTGGAAGAATTCGAGTTTTTCTTCCAGGCTCATGGGAATTATTAAGGACTGGTTTCCGTCGCGGAGGTCAACGGAGCACCAGACAGGGGGATGCTCAATGATGCTTTTCTGAACCCATTTGCGGGTTGGATTTTTGACCGCGAAGAACTGCGGGATATACTTGTCAGTGTTCTGCATAGCTGTTTTTGCGAATAGCGAAAGCTTGACGCTTTGCGGGTTGTTTGATAATTACGATGCGAAATGACGGTTTCGTCAGGTGCGTTTTAGGAATTTATGCACGTAGTGCGAGGAAAAGAGACGGGGCGGATAGAATTGCGGCGGAGGACGAAGATGTTTGGACTGCGGGTTTTGCTGACGGTTGTGTTTTCATGGTATCTTCACCTCTTGATTATGTGTGTTAACATATGTCATACTTGAGAGGATAAATAGGTTGCGGGTTTGGTGTTGGGTTTTCGTGATTGCTTTGGACGCATTTGGAAAAGAACACAGAGTCGCAAGCCGTAGGCTTGCGACGGCGGCTCGCGGTGGAAATATCTTCTATTTGCATATGTCAAAAGACGGTCAACTTGGAAATCTTTAGGTTGTTAGAAATCTTCAATCTCAAATATAATAGCAACGCTCAGTTGCGTCTGCCGGTCTGCACACACACAGCTCTTTTCCGTTTTACTTAGAAAACCGCGTATCAGACCGCTTCTCTGCAAGTCCGGAAAGTTTTCCGGAAAACCATCCCGAAGATGCATTCGGGTACGCATCAAACTCCGGCACATACGGCTTGACGTCTAAGACCGGTGTGCCGTCTAAGATATCCACGTCGCCGATTCGAAGGATGTTTCCCTCCCGTGAGAGAAGCCGCACAACCGAGAACCCCAGAGCATTCGGCCTCCGGGGGATGCGGGAAGCAAAGACGCCGTGCGGTACCGTATCCAGAAACGGCGTGGCGGTCAGAAGGGGGCCGGTGCTCTTGTGCAGATGGTAAAACACCATCAGCCGCGAGAACCCCTCGATATCCAAAAGCCCTTCGGCATACTCCGGGAAAATCTCAATCTCCCCGGTAAATTCCGCCGCAGACGGGGGCTGAACCGGCATTCCGGCAAGCGCTTTGTGCGGCGAGTGCACAACACCGACGGGGTAAAACGTAACCTGCTCCATTATTCCCCTTTCCGCTTTTCCACCACGTGGATGCCGTCAATCCGGGTTGCCGGATACTGCCCTGCCTCATCCTTCTCTGCGGATTTGACCATATCCCAGATGGTCAAAAGCGCAACGGATACTCCCGTCAGCGCCTCCATTTCGATGCCGGTCTTGCCGCAGGTCTTAACCCGGCAGGACGCCTCGATGTACTCCGCGGTCTGCTCGAAGGCGATGGTGACAGCACCGACCGGAATCGGATGGCACATCGGAATTAAAGCCCAGGTCTGCTTTACGGCAAGCGTTCCGGCAACCTGAGCTGTTGCAAGCACAT